>NZ_JBHWJJ010000043.1:0-60104 GCF_042732005.1 Streptomyces sp. NPDC059851
CAGCAGCGTCGGCCAGTTGGACGAGAGGGTTGCCCGCATGGTCAGCCGACCCGCGGTGCCGCCGGTTCGGGCGGTGTGCCGGTCACGGTGCCCGGCGGGCGGTGCCGTGCGGGCGGCCGGGCGGACGGTGCCGTGCGGGCGGCCGGGCGGACGGCCCGGCGGGCCGCCCGTACGTCGCGGTGCTCGCCTACTTGCCCATCGTCAGGCCGCTCTTGGCGGCGCCGCGGGAGAGCACGGCTTCGCCGATGGCGTCCTGGGCGGTGCGGTACCGCTCCTCATCGGGGTCCTCGGCGAGCGCGGCGGGCAGGTTGACGACCTTGCCCGAGGCGAGGTCCATCATCTGCGGGACGAACTCGGCCTTGGTGACCTGCCAGCGCTCCCCGGCCGCGGCCGGCGGTGCGAAGGTGAAGCGGCCGATCGAGCCGTAGTTGCCGCGCAGGTCCCGTGCGCCCGAGTGGTTGAACATCTCGCCGGCGACCTGGTCGCCCATGCCGTAGACGATCCAGGTCCCGTTGACCTTCTCGTACGCCTGCGGGACGTGGGCGTGGGTGCCGAGGATCAGGTCGATGTCGGGGCGGGTGCCGGTCTGCGACGCGGTCAGCGCCCGGCCGAGCGTGAGCTGGCGCTCGTCCGGCTCGGTCTGCCATTCGGTGCCCCAGTGCAGGCTGACGAGGACCACGTCCGCGCCGGCCTTCCGGGCGGCCCGCGCGTCCGCGATGATCTTGTCCTTCTCCATGAGGTTGACGGCCCAGGGCTGCCCCTTCGGCAGCGGGTAGCCGTTGGTGTCGTACGTGTACGCGAGGTGGGCGACCTTCGCGGAGCCCGCCCGGTACACCGTGGGCGTGGCCGCCTCGGCGGCGGTGCGGGCCGAGCCGGCGTGCCCCAGCCCGACCCGGTCGAAGGCGCCGAGGGTGCGCGCGATGCCCTCGGGGCCGGCGTCCAGGGTGTGGTTCGAGGCCGTGGAGCAGCCGTCGTAGCCGGCGTCCCGGAGCCCGTCGGCGACCTGGGGCGGGGAGGTGAAGGCCGGGTAGCCGGTGAAGGGCCCGCCGTCCGGTCCGTAGACGGTCTCCATGTGGCACAGGGCCAGGTCGGCGGCCGAGACCAGCGGTTTGACCCGGGAGAACATCGGCCGGAAGTCGTGGCCCGAGCCGTTGGCGTCGGCCGCGGCGCGCTGGATGATCGAGTCGTGCGGCAGCACGTCGCCGCTGGCGACGAGGGTGAAGCCGCGGGCGGTGCCGTCCGCGCTGGACGGCGGCGGGGCGTGGGGGTTGCCGAGGCGGGCGGGCGGGGCCTCTCCGCGCGCCGAGCAGCCCGCGGCAGCCACTGCGAGAAGGGCCACCGAGAGGAAGGCGAGGGCCCGCCGGGTGCGTGTGGTGGTCATCCGGACCAATCTCCCGTTAGTACGACTATCTGATCATCTTTTACTCCATGGGGGGAGATGCTGCGCGTCCAGGAACGGATCCATCCGCATCCGGCCGAACGGGGGGCCGCGCCGGCAGCCGTTCGCCGCGCCGTTCGACCGTTCGTCGCCGGGTGCGTCCGCTGACCGGCCGACCGTGACGCTTGGGCGCAACGCCCGGGCGTGACGGTTCCCGAGGTGCCCGCCGCAGGTGAGGGTGGGTGCATCAGGACCCCGGCAGCCCCAGGAAGGAGCCACCCGTGCCCCTCTCCCCCACCCTCGCGCGCACCGATCCCGACGCGCTGGCCGAACTCCAGCGCGACCACGGGCGGGCTCTGTTCGGATTCCTGCTCGGCCTCACCGCCGGCGACCCCCAGCGGGCCGAGGACCTCGTCCAGGAGACCCTCGTACGGGCCTGGCAGCACCCCGAGGTCCTGGCGAGCAGCCACGACTCCATGCGCCCCTGGCTGTTCACGGTGGCGCGGCGGCTCGCGATCGACGCCCGCCGGGCCCGCCTGTCCCGGCCGCAGGAGGTGGACGCCGAGTCACTGGAGCAGGCGCCGGCGACCGAGGACGCGGTGGCCGGCTCGGTCATCGCCATCGACGTCCGGCGGGCGGTGGGTTCCCTCGGCCCCGAGCACCGCGCGGTGCTGATGCAGGTCTACTTCCAGGACCGCTCGGTGGCCGAGGCGGCCGCGGAGCTCGGCATCCCCGCCGGCACCGTCAAGTCCCGCACGCACTACGCCCTGCGCGCCCTGCGCAAGGACCTCCAGGGATACGGATACGGCTACGGCCTCGGCGCCTGAGTCCACCCGCGGAATCCCGTGGAATCCCGGAGGAATCACGCGCCGAACGATCCCAATGCATGGGGATCGGACACAAAGCGAACGGAAATCGGCCGCAGACCGTTCAAGTTGAGTAAACAAGCCCCGTCGTGCAAGCCGGTCGGTGAAGGCTCGACGCAGACGGAGGCAAGCTCGACACGCGGGAGAAGGTGGAACGGTGCAGCCCGAGGGTACGAACGGCACCAGTGACGGCGGGCTCGCGGTGCCCATGGCATGGCTCTACGCCGAGTACATCGCCGATGAACTGCTGCGCACGGGACGGCTGATCCCGGTCAGTACCCTGGAGTTCCGTGCCGGGCGCGACACGCTCGCCCTGACCATCTACCTCTCCGACGCCGCCGGCGAGCTCTCCGGGATCCGCGTCGTCTCACAGCTCGACGAGTGGCTCTCGCTGACCGCGTACGGGCACCCCTGGCGCGACTGGGTGCACACCCGGTTCCTCGCGCTGGGCGAGGAGGCCCGGGAAAGCGGTCGCGGCGAGGACCCGGACCTGGAACTGGCCCGGGCGGCCTGGCGCTGGCTCGACAGCACGGAGCTGTTCGCCACCAACCTCGAACCCGGCCGGACCGGCCACGCCGACGGCCCCCAAGCCCTGGACGAGAACGCCCGGGTCTGGACGCCGGCCTGGCAACTAGGACTTCCTCTGGGCCACTTGGCGATGCACCTCTTCTGAGACCGCCGCCCGCGCACGCGCAGCGGTCCGGTGACGCACCGGCCCCTACCCGCGGTCCGGCGGGACCGGGGCCTCGGCCGGATCCGTCACCAGACCGGTGAAGTCGGCCTCGTTGCGCTCGGCCCGGGCCACGTACCAGCGGGCGATCAGCCACAGCACGGGGTAGACCACCAGGCCGAGCACCGCCCACACCAGTGGCCCCGGAGCCGGGCGCGCCAGCGCGAACAGCACGGGCAGCGTCCCGACCAGGAGCGCGAGGACGGCCAACGCGGACAGACCGGCCCGGAGCTGACTGCGCATCAGGGCGCGTACGTAGGTGGCGCCCAGGGTGGTCTGCTCGGAGATCTCCGAGTGGGCCGGGGTGTGCGCGGGCGGCCGGCGGCGGGCGCCGCGCGGCGGGCCCGTGACGGTCTCCCGCCGGGGCGACGGCGGCTGCCCCGGCGGCAGCGGCTGCTCCCGCGGCGGCTGCCCCGGCGGCAGCGGCTGCTCCCGCGGTGGCTGCCCCGGCCAAGGCGGCTGCTCCTGCGACATGCTGCGGGAGTCTACGCAGCCCACGACCACCGGGCAGGTCATTTGAGCAGACGCGACAGCCTGCGGTCGGCGAGCGGCTTGCCGCCGGTCTGGCAGGTGGGGCAGTACTGGAGGGAGGAGTCGGCGAAGGACACCGAGCGGATGGTGTCCCCGCACACCGGGCACGGCTCCCCGTCCCTCCCGTGCACCCGCAGCCCGCTCTTCTTCTCCGCCTTCAGCCCTCCGGCGGCCACCCCGTGGGCGCGTTCCACCGCCTCGCGCAGGGTGCCCCGTACGGCCTCGTACAGTTGGGTGACCTGCTCCTCGTCGAAGGCGGAGGCGAGCTTGAAGGGGGAGACCTTCGCGGCGTGCAGGATCTCGTCGCTGTAGGCGTTGCCGATGCCCGCGATCACGCTCTGGTCGCGCAGGACGCCCTTGATCTGCCGCCGCTCGCCCGCCAGCAGCTGGGCGAACGCATCCCGGTCGAAGGCCTGGGCCAGCGGGTCCGGGCCCAGGCGGGCGATGCCGGGCACCTCCTGCGGGTCGTGGACGACGTGGACGGCGAGGCGTTTTTGGGTACCGGCCTCGGTGAGGTCGAAACCGGCGCCGCCCTCCAGGACCACGCGCAGCGCGAGGGGCCCCTTGCCGGGGCGCGGCGGGCGCTCGGGCACGGCGTCGTGCCAGCGCAGCCAGCCGGCCCGCGCCAGGTGGGTGACCAGATGGAGGTCGCCGATCCGGAGCGCGAGGAACTTCCCGTACCGGGCGGTGGGGCCGGCCGCGTGCCCTTCGAGGGCGGTGAGCGGCGGGTCGTACGTCTTGAGCACGCTGATGGCGAGCGGGAGGACGCGGGCGACCACCTGCCCGGCGAGGTGCTCGTCGAGGAAGTCCCTGAGGGCCTCGACCTCCGGCAGCTCGGGCATGCCCCCAGCCTGACCTCAGGTGCGACGATCCGCGAGCGGACCAGGTCAGGAGACGACCGGGTCAGTCCATCAGGAACTCGCACCACACGCACTTGCCGCTGCCCCGCGACTCCACCCCCCAGGCGCCGGCCAGCCGGTCCACCAGCATCAGTCCGCGACCCGAGACCCCCGAGTCGCCGGCCTCCCGGCGGCGCGGCAGCGCGCTGGAGCGGTCCTCCACCTCCACCCGGAGCCTGCGTTCCGGGCCGGTCAGGACCCGCAGGGTCACGATGGCGGGGCCGTCGGTGTGCATCAGGGCGTTCACGATCAGCTCGTCGGCGACGAGCTCGATCTCGTCGGCCCGCTCCCCCGCGCCCCAGGCCCGGACCGCCGCCCCGATCATGTGGCGGGCGGCGACCAGGGCCTCGGGATCCGCCGGGGCCACGTGCTGCTGGAGCCGGCCGCCCCCCTGGGCGGCCTCCTCCACCCGGCGGCGCAGCAGGAGCAGGGCCATGTCGTCGTCGCCGCCGCGCTCGTCGATGGCTCCGCACAGACGGTCCGCGAGCTGCTGGAGGTCGGCGGGGCCGCTGCGGACCAGGTCGCCTAGCAGCCGCACGCCGTCGTCGAGGTCCGCTCCGGGGTGCTCGACCAGGCCGTCCGTGCACATCAGGAGGGTTTCCCCGGGGTCGAGCTCCACCGTGGTCACCGGGTACTCCAACCGGCCGAACTCTGCCGAGAGGCCCAGTGGCATCCCGCCTTCGGCCGACAGTCGCCGACAGTCCCCGCCCCGGGTGCGCAGCAGCGGGTCGATGTGTCCGGCCCGCACCACCTGCAGGACGCCGGTCGCGAGGTCGGCCTCGACGTAGGTGCAGGTCGCGAAGCGGTCGGTGTCCAACTCGTGCAGGAACACCGAGGCGCGGGCCATGACCGTGCCCGGCGAGTGCCCCTCTGCGGCGTAGGCGCGCAGCACGATCCGCAGCTGGCCCATGACGGCGGCGGCGTGCGTGTCGTGGCCCTGGACGTCGCCGATGACCGCACCGACCCGGCCTCCGGGCAGGGGGATGACGTCGTACCAGTCGCCGCCGATGTCCTGGCCCATCCGGGCGGACCGGTAGCGGACCGCGATCTCGCCTCCGTCGACGGCGGGGATCCGCCGCGGCAGCATGGCCTGTTGGAGCCCCTCCGCGAGATCGTGCTCCTGTTCGAGGAGCATGGCGCGCTGGAGGCTCTGGGCGATGCTGCTGCCCAGCGCGACGAGCAGGTTCCGCTCGTCCTGGGTGAAGCCGTCCTTGTCCTGGTAGAGCAGCCCGATGGCGCCGATGGGGCGGGCCTGGGCGATCAGCGGCAGGTAGGCGGCCGCCGAGATGTCCATGTACGAGATCTTCTGCCAGAGCCCGGGATAGTCCTCGGCGAACTCGTGCGCGGAGTCGAGGAAGCGGGGCTGGAGCGAGCGGACCACCTCGCTCATCGGGTAGTTCTCGTCGATGCGGGTGTAGCGGGTGCCGGGGACGAAGCTGCCTTCCGGGCCCTCGGCCACGAGGTGGATCCGCCCGGCCTCGACCAGGCCCATCACCATGCCCATCGAGCCGAGCCGCTCCAGGCCGTGCGCGTCGCCGATCACGTCGATGACGTCCCGCACGGTCCGGGCGTGGGCGAGGGCGGCGGTGGTGCTCTCGACGACGGAGGTCTGCCGCCGCCGCTCCTCGTCGAGTCCGAGGCGCTCCGCCGAGTGGGTGAGCTCCTCGGTGGCGTCCCGGACGATGCCGATGATCCGGTACGGCCGGCCGTCCCGGTCGCGCATGACGCGGCCCTGGGTGTGGGTCCAGCGCAGCCGCCCGTCGCGGCAGCGGATGCGGAAGTAGGCGCCGTAGCTGTCTTCACCGCTCTTGAGGGTGCTGGAGACGAGGGCGTCGAGCCGGGTGGACTCGGCGTGCGGAACCCGCGGGGCGAGCGATTCGGGCCGTCCGTCGTATTCCTCGGGCAGGGTGTCGAAGACGTCGAGGGCCGCCTCGTCCATGTGCATGACGCCGGCGACGAGGTCCCAGTCGAAACTGCCCATGCGGTTGAGCGAGAGCGACCGGTCCGGGTGTGCGGGCCAGTCGTCCGGCAGCGATACGGTGGTCGGCACCGGTCCACCATGACACACGGGCGGGTCAGGCGCTCTCCAGATCCGGGGCGGTGGCCGGCGAAAGCGCTTGGTCCGGGACGGTGAAGGGATCGCCCTCGAAGGTGTTCCCCTGCGCGGGCTCCTCGTACACGTCGAACGGGTCGTACGGGGCCGGGGGGTCGGCGGGGACGGCCGGATCGGCCGGAACCGCGGGATCGGCCGGGACCGCGGGATCGGCCGGGACCGCCGGATCCATCGGAACCGCGGGATCCGGCGGAACCGCGGGATCCGGCGGAACCGCCGGATCGGCCGGGACCGCGGGGTCGGACGGCCACGGCAGCGAGAGGTCGGGGTCCTGCGGCACCACCGGGTCGGTGGGCTGACCGCCCGGGGGCAGCTCGGGGGGGACCGCGGCGGTGCCGCCCGGCAGGCTCGGCTGCGGACGCGGCGGGGCAGCCGGCGCGTCGGGCCGACCCGGCCCCGACGGCGTGCCCGGGGTGTGGGGCGGGGCGGTCGGTTGCGCGGGAGCCGCCGACGACGGGGAGCCGGCCGGGATGCCGTCCGCCGGGTCGTGCGCGGGCTGCACCGCTGGCGTGCGGTCCTGGGCGCCGTCGTCCCCGGTGCGGCGTTCGATCCAAGTGTTGTCGGCCGTGTTGGCGATGACCAGGCTGCCGAGGAGCTGGGGCGTCGGCTCGATGACGATCACCTGATTGGGCCGGTAGCCGTTCCACTGGTCGCCCTTCAGCACCGGGTTGCCCTTGGGGGCGCGCGGGGCGAGCAGCGGGTTGCCGCAGCCGCAGCGGACCCTGGGCATGCCGGTGCCGTCGACGAGGACGGCGGTCCCGGCCTGGAGGACGGACTGGAAGGCGTACGCGCCGCCGTCACGGAAGCCGTGGTTGGTGACCCGGGTGTCGGCGCGGAGCACCACGGGGGTCAGGCCGCGCACGAACTCGGGGAGCTTCGCCTCCTCGACGGCGGAGATGCTCGCGAACGCACGGACCTTGGCCTCGTCGGCGGTCAGGGCGCGCAGCTGGGCTTCGACGTCGCAACTGCCGAGCCGGCGGGTGCCGCCGTACAGGCCGGGGGTGGCCCCGCTGACGGTGCGCACGCCGCGCCCGGTGGGGTTGGGCACCGGCGGCTGGACGGGGGCGGACTCGCCGACCGCGCTGGAGGGGGTGAAGGGGTCGGGGCCCGCGGTGGCCACGGGCTGGAGGTGGAGGTTCTGACTCTCGGGGCCGGGCGCGCTCGCGGGCTCCTCCTGCCCGCCACAGGCCGCCGCGAGGAGGCCGAGCAGGGTGAAGAGGGCGGCGCGGGCCGGTGTGTGACGGCGCGGCGTCTGACGTGGTGTCGGAACTTGCACGTGATTCTCCCTGTTCGCCCCGGTTGCTCCCTCCTGTCTGCCGTATCCGCGCAGGGGCCGCAACCGGAGCGTCCGGCCACCGCGACCCCAGAATCTTGAACATGTTCAGGAAACCCCGTAAGGTCGCGACCAAGGATTGAACGCGTTCAAAGCGCGTTCGGGTGCGTGGGGAGTCAGCGGTGACGGTACTGGTGAACGTGATCGTGACCCTGGGAATGCTCGGCATCGTCCCCGCCGGCCTACTGCTGATCGACCCGGCCGGGCTGCGCAGGACGGCCCGGATCTGGCCGCTCGCCGCCGCCCCCGGGGCCCTGTGCCTCTGGCTGCCGCGCGGCGCACCCGCCGCGTCGCTCGCCGTCCTGTACGCGGTGGCCGCGCTGGCCCTCGCGGCCCGCGTGCCGGTGCGGCTGCTGCGGGCCCGGGCGCTCGCCCGGAAGCCGACCGGCAGGACCGGCACCCGGGGGACGGACGCCGCGACGGCCGCCAGGACGGACGGGGCGGCTGCCGAGATCGCCGTGCTCACCGCGCTGGCCTCCCCCGCGGTCGCCGCGACCGCCCTGGTCGCCGAGCGCGCGGGATACCGCCTCTTCGGCTTCGACCTGGACGTCCTGGCCCTGACCGTGCCGCACTTCCACTACGCCGGGTTCACCGCCGCCCTGGTCGCCGGGCTGGTGTGCCGGGCCCTCGCCAGCGGGCGCACCGCAGGAGGGCCGCGGCGGGCCCGCCGGGCCCGCTGGGCGGCGTACAGCGTGCCCGGCGGGACCCTGCTGGTCCTCCTCGGCTACTTCGTGGACGACTGGGCGGAGCTGGCGGGCGCGGTGGTGCTGACCGCCGGGATGTGGCTGGTGGCGCTGGTGACCTGGCAGGAGATCCGGCCGACCGGTCCGGACCGGCGCACCAGGTGGTTGCTGGCGGTCTCGGCGGGCGTCCTGGGGGTCACCATGGTGCTCGCCCTGTGGTGGGCGCTCGGCGAGGCCACCGGGATCCCGCACCCCACCTTGACCTGGATGGCCGCGACCCACGGCCTCGGCAACGCGCTCGGCTTCGCCCTGTGCTCGGTACTGGCCTGGCGCCGGCTCACCGCCGGCAGCCCCCAACCGGAGGAGACCACCCCGTGACCCGGATCACCAGCGCGGGCAGGCCCGCGCTCAGTTACCCCGAGCGCGGCGCGACGGCCGGCGGCCGCCCGCTGCCCGCCGGCTACCACCACCTGCACCACCGCACCCGGATCGGCCGGAGCCGGGCCGTCTTCGAGGCCGCCGGGACCGCCGTCACCACCTTCGCCGTCCACCGGGCCTCGGGCGCACGCGTCCGCTGCGGCGACGGCGCCGTCCGGCCCCGGAGCCGCGTGGACGTCGGGATCGGCTGGGGGCCGCTCCGGATCGAGGTCCCGTGCGAGGTGGTCTGGACGGCGTACGGGCCCGCGCGCACGGGGTTCGCGTACGGCACGCTGCCCGGCCACCCGGAGCACGGCGAAGAGGCCTTCCTGGTGCTCCAGGACCCCGACGGCACGGTGTGGTTCGAGGTGACCGCCTTCAGTCGTCCCGCCCGCTGGTACACCCGGCTCGCGGGCCCGCTGGTCCCCTTCCTCCAGCGGTGCTACGCCCGCCGGCTGGGCCGGGTCCTGCGCCGGCTGGCCGCGGCGGCCTGATCGGCCGGATGGCCGGATACTGGAGTCGATGGACTGGTTCACGGCGCCCGGCTACTGGCTGGCCCGGCTGGTCTTCCAGCGGGCCCTGGCCGGCGTCTACCTCTTCGCCTTCCTCGCGGCCGCCCTGCAGTTCCGGGCACTGATCGGGGCGAAGGGCATGCTTCCCGTGCCGCGGTACGTGCGGTACGTTCCCTTCCGGCGCGCCCCGAGCCTGTTCCAACTGCACTACTCCGACCGGTTCTTCGCCGGCTGCGCCTGGGCGGGCGCGGCGCTCGCCGCCGCGCTCGCCGCGGGCGTCGGGGACATGGTGCCTTTGGGCGCGGCGATGGCGATGTGGGCCGTGCTGTGGCTGCTGTACCTGTCGATCGTGAACGTGGGACAGACCTGGTACTCGTTCGGCTGGGAGTCGCTGCTGCTGGAGGTGGGGTTCCTCGCCGTCTTCCTCGGCAACGCCCGGATCGGGCCGCCCGTGCTGATGCTGTGGCTGCTGCGGTGGGTGGTCTTCCGGGTGGAGTTCGGCGCGGGGCTGATCAAGATCCGGGGGGACGCCTGCTGGCGCGAGCTCACCTGCCTGTACTACCACCACGAGACCCAGCCGATGCCGGGGCCGCTGAGCTGGTTCTTCCACCACCTGCCGAGGCCGCTGCACCGGGTGGAGTGCGCCGCGAACCACGTGACGCAACTGCTCGTGCCGGTGCTGCTCTTCACCCCGCAGCCGGTGGCCTCGTACGCGGCGGGGGCCGTCATCGCCACGCAGCTGTGGCTGGTGCTGTCGGGCAACTTCGCCTGGCTGAACTGGCTGACGATCACGCTGGCCGTGTCGGCGGTCGACTTCACGGGGCTCGCGGGGCCGCCGCCGGCCGCGGCCTCGACCGGGGCGCCGCTGTGGTTCGTGGTGCCGGTCTGCGCGGTGACGGTGCTGGTGCTGTGGCTGAGCCGGCATCCGGTGACCAACATGATCTCGCGCCGCCAGGTGATGAACCGCTCGTTCGACTCCCTCCACCTGGTCAACACCTACGGGGCGTTCGGCACGGTGGGCCGGATCCGCGACGAGGTGGTGGTCGAGGGCACCGCGGACCGGGTACCGCGGGAGGACGGCGACTGGCGGGAGTACGGGTTCAAGGGCAAGCCGGGTGACCTGCGGCGGGTCCCGCGCCAGTTCGCGCCGTACCATCTGCGCCTGGACTGGCTGATGTGGTTCGCGGCGCTCTCCCCCGGCTACGCGCACCCCTGGTTCGGCGAGTTCGTCGAGCGGCTGCTGACGGGCGACCGGGACACGCTGCGGCTGATCCGCCACAACCCGTTCCCGGACGCGCCGCCCCACTACGTCCGGGCGCGGGTGTACCGCTACCGGTTCACCTCCTGGCGGGAGCTGCGCGAAACGGGGGCGTGGTGGCACCGCCGGCCGGTACGGGAGTACCTGCCGCCGACCCGTCTCGCGGCGGATCGCGGCTCCGGCGGTGCCGGGGACGGGTCAGAGGCCGAGTAGGGCGGCTTCCCGCTCGGGGTCGATTCCCTTGGCGGAGCGGTCCGGGCGGAGCGGGGGCGGCCCGTCGAGCGACTGCAGCCACGCCCAGGTGTCGGCGACGGTCTCCTCGACCGGGCGGCACTTCAGCCCCGCCGCCAGCGCCCTGGAGATGTCGCCGCCGACCATGAAGTCGTACAGCTCGCCCGGCGGCAGCCAGACGGGCAGTTCCGTCCAGGGTTCGACGCCCGCTGCCGCGATGGCCTCCGGGTCCGTCCAGCGGAGCTCGGCGCGTCCGCCGGTGACGGCCGCGCAGGCTTCCAGGAAGCTGCCCATGGTGGCGTGCCCGAGCGGGGAGACCGCGTTGTAGGGGCCGCCGAGCCCGGCCCGGGCCGCGTCCAGGGTCCAGGCCGCGAGGTCGCGTACGTCGATGTACTGCAGCGCCAGGTCCCGCGGGCCGGGGGCGAGGGTGGGGCCGCCGCGGGCGGTCCGGTCCAGCCACCACGGGAGCCGGCCGACGTTCTCGTACGGGCCCAGGATCAGGCCGGCGCGCACCAGGAGGGCGCGGTCACCGAAGGCGGCCTCGGCGGCGAGCTCGCCACCGCGCTTGTCCTCGGCGTAGGCGGTGGCGTCCGCATCGGGCGAGCCCTCGACCACGGGGCCGTCCTCGGCCATGCCGACCGGGGCCGGGTAGGCGTACACGGAGCGGCTGGAGATGTACGTGTAGTGCCCGGTGCGCCCGGCGAGGAGGCGGGCGGTGTCGCGCACGGCGGTGGGGGCGCCGGACCAGGTGTCGACCACGAGGTCCCACTCCCCCGCGGCGGCGAGGGCGTCCAGTCCGCCGGGCGCGGTGCGGTCGCCGCGCACGGCGCGGACGCCGGGCGGCGGGGCGTGGTGTCCCCGGTGGAAGACGGTGACGTCCCAGCCCCGTCGAAGGGCGTCATCGGTGAGGGCGCGGCCGACGAATTCGGTGCCGCCCAGCATCAGCAGTGTCGTCATGCGGGACAGCGTGCCGCGGGGCGGTCCGGCCGGGGAAGCGGTGATCGCCGTCAGCGATGACGCTCACGGCGTACGCCGAACGGGAACTCCGGGGCCCTGGCCGGGGCCGCGGAGCCGGGGGCCGGGCAGTGCCGCGCCCCCGCTGCCGGGCGGCTCGGGGGCGTGCGGGCGGGCCGGGGGCGACGGGCCGGTCAGTCGATGCCGGGCAGGATGTGGGACTCCGCCAGGTCCTCCTCGTAGCCGGCGAGCCGGATCGGGGCGGAACGCGCCCAGACTTCCAGGCTGCCGAGCTCGTCGGAGTGGGGGCGGACGTGCCAGCCCGTGCGCTCCAGCAGTTCGTCGGACTTCGCCTTCGTGTCTGTCACCGCGCGCTCCTCTGTGTCGCTCGAACCGGCGTCCGAAGTGCGCCGGGGAATGGGGATGAAGGGTTTGCAGACGCGGTGGCGTCATGGTGGAGGCGACCCGGTGGGGTCGTTCTGCTGCCCATCAGATTACACATTTGAGCGCGACCGCGCTCTATAGATTGGCCAAATCCACCCTGACGGCCGGAATTTCCGATCTGTTCAGCCCGTCGTTCCGCCATGTTGTCCGGAGGTACACCACGAAAACGGACACGCTCCGGCCCCTCGGAAGAGGGACCGGAGCGTGTCCGGAGCGGTGCGGGTGCGGGCCTACCAGTTGGCCGTGGAGTAGTCCTTGAGGAAGACGCTGTGCAGGTCCTCGCCGGCCTCGCCGCGGACGATCGGGTCGTAGACCCGGGCCGCGCCGTCGACCAGGTCCAGGGGGGCGTGGAAGCCCTCCTCGGCCAGGCGCAGCTTGTCGAAGTGCGGGCGCTCGTCCGTGATCCAACCGGTGTCGACCGAGGTCATGAGGATGCGGTCGGTCTCGAACATCTCCTGGCCGCTGGTCCGCGTCACCATGTTCATCGCGGCCTTGGCGGCATTGGTGTTCGGGTGACCCGCACCCTTGTAGCCGCGGCTGAACACGCCTTCCATCGCCGAGACGTTGACGACGTACGCACGGCCGCTGGAGGCCTTCCGGGCGGCCTCTGCCATCACCGGTCGGAGCTTGCTGATCAGGATGAACGGCGACGTGTAGTTGCACAGCTGGGTCTCGAGCAGCTCCACCGGGGAGATCTGGTCGATGGTCTGCACCCAGGTGTTGGTCTCGACGACGTCCGGCAGCAGGCCGCCCGCGTCGATGGCGGTGCCGTCGAGGTGGCGTTCGATGCTGGCGTTGCCCGCCACGAGGGCGAGGTCGGCGACCTTCTGGGCCTCCAGCCCGCTCACGCCGACGGGCAGGGCCGCCAGGCCGTCGACCGCGCCGGAGTTGAAGGCGCCGATGACGTGGTGGGCGGGGAGCTCGCCGGCCGGCAGCGGGGCACCCTCCCCCTCGACCAGCGCGGCGTACGCGGTGGGCAGGCGGCGCACGGTCTGCGTCGCGTTGTTGATGAGGATGTCCAGCGGACCGGCCCCGGTCACCTGGTCGGCGAGCGCCACCGCCTGGGCCGGGTCGCGCAGGTCGATGCCGACGACCTCCAGGCGGTGCATCCAGTCCGCCGAGTCCTCCATCGCCTTGAAGCGGCGGATGGCGTCCTTGGGGAAGCGGGTGGTGATCGTGGTGTGGGCGCCGTCGCGCAGCAGCCGCAGCGCGATGTACATGCCGATCTTGGCCCGGCCGCCGGTGAGCAGCGCGCGCTTGCCGGTGAGGTCGGCACGGGCCTCGCGCTTGGCGCGGTTCTCCAGGGCGCACTCGGGGCAGAGCTGGTGGTAGAAGTAGTCGACCTCGACGTACCGCGTCTTGCAGACGTAGCAGGAGCGCGGGCGCTGGAGTATTCCGGCGATCCGGCCCGCCTCGGTGATCGAGGAGGGCAGGATGCCCTCGGTCTCGTCGTCGATGCGCTGCGCGGAGCCGGTGGCGGTGGACTCGGTCACGGCCTTGTCGTTGGCGGTCTTGGCGGCGCGGCGCTCCTGACGGCGGCGCTGCTTGACCGTCCGGTAGATGCCGGCGGTGGCCCGGCGCACGGCGATCGCGTCGGGGTGGTCGACCTCCAGTGTGTCGAGCTCTTCCAGCACGCTGAGGCAGACGGCCATGCGCTCCGGGTCGATGCCCGGCCCGTATTCCTGGTTCTCTTCGGTCTCGGTCACCGTCATGGCCGCTGCCGTTCCTTGATCACTCGTCCGCGTCCGCCTGCTGCGGAAGTCCCCAAAGCGGCAACTGTACGGATCCGACACGCCCGGAAACAAACCCGTCGGCCGCACTCTCACGCACCGCGAGCGGACCGTCACGCAGGGCGCGGCCCCGGACGTACTCCGTGCGCAGTGCGCGGGCCGCTGCGTCCTGCTTCGGGAGTACGCCCGGGGCGGGATGGATGCCCGCCTGTGGAGGGAGGAAATGGCCGGTGTGGGTGGGGCATCGTGGAGTTCATGGATGCCCTGGTGCTGTCGGTTCTGCTCTGCCTGGTGTCGGCCGTCGCGTACGCGGGGGGCGCGATCGTCCAGGAGCGGGTGGCGGAGGGCACCCCGGACCGGCCGTACGCCCCGCTGCGGCGGCCGGCATGGTGGGCTGCGGTCGCGCTGAACGGCCTCGGCGCGCTCCTGCACGTCGTGGCGCTCGCGTACGGGCCGCTCAGCCTGGTGCAGCCGCTCGGCGCGCTCACCATCGTCTTCGCACTGCCGATGGCTGCCGTCTTCGTGCACCGCCGGGCGGGGGCGGCCGTCTGGCGCGGCGCGGTCGTGACGACGGTGGGACTGGCCGGGTTGCTGGCCCTGACCGGCGGGGACGGGGGCCGGCTGCCCGCGGGCCGGGAGCAGGTCCTGCTGCTGGCGGTGACCGGCGCCGCGGTGGCGGCGCTGTTCCTGGCGGCGCACCGGATGCGGCGGGCGGTGCTGCGCAGCGTGCTGCTGGCCGCGGCGGCCGGTACGTCCTTCGGCATGGCCTCGGTGTTCACCAAATCGGTGGCCGAGGGGGTCACCGCGGGAGTGGCGGTCCCCGCGGGGCCCGGAGGGCCGCTGTGGCCGGAGCTGGCGGCGATCGCGGTGCTCGCGTCCGGCGGCCTGCTGCTGTCCCAGGCGGCCTACCGGGGTGCCGGGCTGACCGCGCCGCTGGCCACGGTGACCGTGGTCAATCCCGTGGTCGCCGCGGCGGTCGGCATGATGCTGTTCGGCGAGGGCTTCCGGCACGGGACGGCGGGCGGGGCGGCTGCCCTGGCGAGCGCGGCGCTGGCGGCGGCCGGCCTCGTGGTGCTCACGGCCGTGCCGCCGCAGGCGCGCGGGTCAGATGCCCACCCCGTGGGAGCGGAGGTACTTCAGCGGGTCGATGTCGGAGCCGTAGCCGGGTGTGGCGCGGATCTCGAAGTGCAGGTGCGGCCCGGAGGAGTTCCCCGTGGACCCGGAGCGGCCGATCCGCTGGCCGCCGGAGACCTGCTGCCCGTCCTTGACCCCGAGCGCGGACAGGTGGGCGTACTGGGAGTAGCGGCCGTCCGCGTGCCGGATGACGACCTGGTAGCCGTACGCCCCGGCCCAGCCCGCGGAGACGACCTGGCCGGGGCCGACCGCCTTGACGGCGGTGCCGGTGGCGACCGGGAAGTCGACGCCCGTGTGGTAGCCGCTGGACCAGGCGGAGCCGGCCTTGCGGTAGGCGGTGCCGATGGCGGCGTCGACGGGGGCGGTGAAGCCGCTCGCGGCCGGCTGCTGCGGCGCTGAGGCCGGCTTCTCGGCGGGCTTGGGCTTGGCGGCCGGCTGGGCGGCCTGACCGCCGGCGGGCCCGGGGGCCTGCCGCCCGGCGGGCTTCGCCGCGGGTTTCCCGGCGGGCTTCTCCGCGGGCCGCTCCGGGGTCGCCCGCTCCGCCGGTGCCACGGGCTTGACCGGCTCGGCGGTCCGCGGCGGCTTCTCCGGGTTCTGGGCGGGCGGGGCGGCGGTGATGCGCAGGGTGAGCCGCTGCCCGGGGAAGATCAGGTTCGGGTTGCTGCCGACGGTGGTCCGGTTGGTCTCGTACAGCGCCTGCCAGCCGCCCTCGACGTGCTGGCGCGTGGCGATCGACGAGAGCGAGTCGCCGGGCGCGACCACGTACGGGTTCGGCAGGACCGAGGTGCCGGTCGGGCGGGGCTCGGTGGCCGGCCGGTCGCCCACCGGTGCCTGCGGCGCCTGGACGGTGACGACCTGGTTCTGCGGCTTCAGGTCGGGCGCGGGGCCGCCGCGGTCGAGCCCCGCCTGCTTCCCGCACGTCGGCCAGGCCTGCGGGCCCTGGCTCTTCAGGACCTTCTCCGCGACCGCGATCTGCTGTTCCCTGGTGGCCCGGTCGGCGCGGGGGGCGTACACCGTGCCGCCGAACGCGCGCCAGGTGCTCTGGCTGAACTGCAGCCCGCCGTAGTAGCCGTTGCCGGTGTTGGTGTGCCAGTCGTTCGTGGACTCGCAGTCCGCGACCTTGTTCCAGGTGTCCACCGATGCGGCGTGCGCGGTTCCCGCACCGGCTCCGATGAGAGGGAGCGCGATGCCGGCCCCGCCGGCGGTGACGGCGAGCGACGCGCGGTTGATGCTGCTCGGCTGGTACCGGCGGTGCCGGCCCCGTACCCCCATGGAAGCCCCCTCCAAGACATCAGGAATCCCACAACTTAACGTCGCGCCCAAGCCCTGACAAGGGGCGCAACCAGGCGCACGGACGGGCAAGTTGACATTGTTTTGTGAGTAGAAAGATCCGTGGGCGTCCGCGCCGGGGTAGCGTCGGGGCCCCGCACGTCGAAGCACTCAGGAGCGCACGCATGAGCAGCACGGCCCAGATCGGTGTCACCGGGCTTGCGGTGATGGGCAGCAACCTCGCCAGGAACTTCGCCCGCAACGGGTTCACCGTCGCCGTCCACAACCGCACGTCCGCCAAGACCGTGGCGTTGGTGGAGGAGTTCGGGCACGAGGGGTCCTTCGTCGCCGCCGGGTCCGCGAAGGAGTTCGTGGACGCGCTGGAGCGGCCGCGTCGCCTGATCGTCATGGTGAAGGCCGGAGAGCCGACCGACGCCGTGATCCGCGAGTTCGCCCCGCTGCTGGAGCCGGGCGACGTCATCATCGACGGCGGCAACGCGCACTTCGAGGACACCCGTCGCCGCGAGCGCGAACTGCGGGAGCAGGGGATCCACTTCGTGGGGGTGGGGATCTCGGGCGGCGAGGAGGGCGCGCTGCTCGGGCCGAGCATCATGCCCGGCGGCTCCGAGGAGTCGTACGCCTCCCTGGGCCCGCTGCTGGAGAAGATCGCCGCGAAGGCCGCCGACGGAACGCCGTGCACCTCGCACATGGGTCCCGACGGTGCCGGGCACTTCGTGAAGATGGTGCACAACGGCATCGAGTACGCCGACATGCAGCTCATCGCCGAGGCCTACCACCTGCTGCGCGAGGTCGCCGGCTACTCCCCCGCCCGGATCGCGGAGACCTTCCGGACCTGGAACCGGGGCCGGCTCGACTCGTACCTGATCGAGATCACGGCGGAGGTGCTCGCGCACACGGACTCCGCGACCGGGCGCCCGTACGTCGACGTCGTGGCGGACGCGGCGGAGCAGAAGGGCACCGGCCGCTGGACCGTGCAGACCGCCCTGGACCTGGGGGTGCCGGTGTCGGGGATCGCCGAGGCGGTCTTCGCCCGCGCGGTCTCGGGCCACGCAGAGCTGCGCACGGCCTCCCGGGGGCTCGCGGGTCCTTCAACGGTGGCGCTGCCGGCCGCGGAGGCGGACGCGTTCGCCGCCCGGGTCGAACAGGCGCTGTACGCCTCGAAGATCGTCTCGTACACCCAGGGGTTCCACCAGATCCAGGCGGGCAGCCAGGAGTACGGCTGGGACATCGACCTGGGCGCGGTGGCCTCGCTCTGGCGGGGCGGCTGCATCATCCGCGCCGCGTTCTTGGACCGCATCCGGGCGGCGTACGACGCGCGGCCGGGCCTGCCGAGCCTGCTGGCGGACGAGGGCTTCGCGACGGAGATCGGCGCGGCCCAGGACGACTGGCGGGCCGTGGTGACGGCGGCGGTCTCCCACGGCATCCCGGTGCCGGCGTTCGGGGCCTCGCTGGCCTACTACGACGCGCTGCGCGCGGAGCGGCTCCCGGCGGCGCTCACCCAGGGCCAGCGGGACTTCTTCGGGGCGCACACGTACCGGCGCACGGACCGGGAGGGGTCGTTCCACACCCTCTGGAGCGGCGACCGTTCGGAGGTCCGCACGGCCTGACCCGGCCGCGGGGCGGCGCCGGCGGCCGGGCCGTCGGCCGGCGGCGTCAGCTCAGCGGACCGGGCTGCGGGACGGGCGCGGGCCCGGGCGGCGGGGGCACCGGATCCGGCTCGGGGACGGGACCGGGCACCGGCGGAACCGGCCGCGGGATGGGCTCGGGATCCGGGAAGGGGCTCGGGCCGGGGACCGGCGGCGGCTCGGGCACGGGCGGCTGCGTGTCCTCGGCACGTGCACCGTGTGCACCCTGTGCACCTTGCATGTCTTGCACCATATGCCTCACCTTCCCGCGATCCGGGTGGTTACGCCTCCGGGGGCCTGTGCCCCGGCAGCCTGCTGCTACCGGGGCGCGCCCGCCGGGGCACGGGCCCGTGCCGGTGCGTTCCGGGCCCGTCCGGCTGCGCCTCCCGTGCCGGATCAGCGGCCCCGGGACCGGGCCCGCCCCGATGCCCGCGACGGTGCCGCGGAAGGCCACGACCCCGCCGCCCGCATCGAGAACAGCTTCCCGGCGGCGGCAGCGAGCCCTGCGGCCAACGCCGGGGACGGGCTGGAGAGCACCGGCACCGGCACGGGCGTGGCGGCGAGGGCGGCGACACCTGCCACGGAGGCCTGGGCGAGCACGATGGCGTCCGTGCCCACCACGCGGTCGGCGGCCCCGGCCGCCAGGGACAGGTACCCGGCGGTGTCCCCCGCCTCGAAGCGCTCCCAGGCCCCGGCGACGACGCGGGACGTTATCTCCGCGGCCCGGCCGCTGGAGCGGACCTCCACGGCCAGCAGGGCGGCGGTCGGCCCGGGCGCGGACGCCAGGGCCGCCAGTACAGTGATCCCCGCGCCGGTGCGGACGGCGGCCGCGGCCATCGGCCGGTCGACCCGCAGCACCGGCACCCGCAGCTCCCCGGCCAGGACTCCGCGACCGCTCCGATCGTCGAGCAGGTCACGAGCACCGGGCCGGCGGAGCCCGCCAGCCGCGCCCGCAGCTGCGGGGCCATGGCGCGCGAGCGCGTTCCATCAGCTCCGGCACCACGAGGTGGCGCAGCACGCCCCCCGGGTGGTCTCCCGGTCCCGCAGGGCGTCGAAGACGGGGACGTGGACCGGGGAGGTGAGCAGCAGGGTCAGGCCCGTCACCCCAGGTCGGGGCTGGCGTCCAGCTGCGCCCGGGCCGCGGCGACGACCTCGGCGGGCGCCGCGGGCGCCTGCTCGGGGTGCCGGGCGGCCCAGCTCGCGGCGTAGGGGCAGAGCGGGACCACGGGCACCCCTACCTCGGCGGCGATCCCGTAGAAGGCCCGGACCAGGTCGCCCGCGATGCCCCGGCCCTCGTGGCCGGGCTCGACGACGGTGTGCACGGCCACCAGCGCGCCGGGCTCCCGGTCGAGCACGAAGTACGCGATGAGGCCGACGGCCTCCCCGTTCTCGAGGGCGAGCAGCCTTCCGGCCTCCCGCTGGTCCTCGAACTCGATCGACCCGGCCTGCGTCATGGTCCCGACTCCTCTCAGACAGCCACCGCGTGGGGGCTGCGCTCCTGGTCCGTCCCCGGCACCGGCGCGGACGGGTCCGCGCCCAGCTCGACGATGCGGTTCTGCGCGTCCACGTGCACGACGCGCGGCGTGAACGTCCTGGCCTCGGCGTCCTCGACCTGCGCGTAGCTGATGAGGATGACCAGGTCACCCGGGTGCACGAGGTGCGCGGCGGCGCCGTTGATCCCGATGACCCCGGACCCCCGCTCGCCCTCGATGACGTACGTCTCCAGCCTCGCCCCGTTGGTGATGTCGACGATGTGGACGAGCTCCCCGGGCAGCAGATCGGCGGCATCGAGCAGATCGGCGTCGATGGTCACGGAACCGACGTAGTGCAGATCGGCCTGCGTGACAGTGGCCCGGTGGATCTTGGACTTGATCATGGTGCGCAGCAATTTGAGCTCCTAGAAGACGGCTCCCTGCCAGCTTTCTGCAGGTCAAGGGCGTTCTGCACTCTACACCGGGAGGCGTCAGATCGGAGATCCTGGGGAAAATCGACTGCCTCTGACGAGAAGGCTCCTGGCCTGCCCTTCCGTGGGCACCACGGCTGCTGTGACGCTGCCGACCAGCGTTGCATCGGACAGCCGCTTCGGAATGTGGGAGACCGATGCTGACCAGATGCTGACTTGCCTGACGATACGTCACGCAGATTGGGAGGGCTCAGGCGGACTCGCTTCCCCCGGAGGCACCTCAAACTTGCCCACCGCGATCAAGCAACCGGTCATCGCAGGGCAGGTCGTACCCTATGCATCCGGCTGTGGCAACGACCTCGCCGAGGAGGAACTCTCACCGCTCGAAACGACCCCGGCGCCAATGTGGCGACCGTCCAGCGCGCATCTGACCGAGCTCGGCATCCCGAAGACCTGCAAGAACCTCTCGGTCGCCAGCCCCCGCGGCCACGACACGAACGCGCCCACTCTGACGAAGGCCGGTCGCATCAGCGGGTGTTGAGCATGGCGCGCATCTGCACGATTTCGGCGGTCTGGGTCCTGATGATGTCGGTGGCGAGGTCCTTTGCGGGCCCGTAGGAACCTTGCCGCAGCTCCTTCTTGGCCATGTCGATGGCGTCTTCGTGGTGTTCGATCATCATCGTCAGGAACATGGTGTCGAAGGACCGGCCCGAAGCGTGGTCGAGCTTCGTCATCCGGTGGTCGTCCATCATGCCGGGCGTGGACGTGGTGTCGTCGTGCCCCATGCCAGGCATGTCCTGCATACCGCCCATTCCTTCAGGCACCTTTTCGCCCCATGCCTTCAGCCAGCTCGCCATCGTCTCGATCTCCGGCGTCTGCGCCTTCTCGATCCTGTCGGCGAGAGCCTCGACCTCACCGGAAGACGAGTGGCTGCGGACCATCTGCGCCATCACGACGGCTTGTCGGTGGTGAGGGATCATCTGCTGGGCGAACGTGACGTCGGCCTGATTGTGTTCGTCGGCTGTGGTGGCAGGGCTCACCGTCGCGGTGGTGGTGGCGGGCATTGCGGGGGACGCCGCTGTGATGCCACCGGTGGTGGCCAGAACGAGTGCGGCCGCTGCGGCCACGCCGGTCAGGGCGGCACGGCGGGCATTGAGTCGGATGGTGCTCATCGTTGTGCATCTCCTGCTATGGCCGGCGGGCGGACCCGCCGGTGCAGCGGAATTCGGAGTGGAAGCAGCCAGTTGAATAGAACGGACAGAGTGCGGTTGACGACGATCAGCGGCCACAGGATGTGTGGCGTTGGCACTCACCTGCTCCCGGCCAGTGCCCGCGGGGCGCAGTGCGGTGCCCGTGAGCCAGCACACCGCTCGGCGGCCTCCAGGCCAGCCCGCCGTCCGCGCAGCCGGGCGAGCGGCGGCATCCGGCACTCGCGGGGAGTGATCAGGCGGGCGGTGTCGTAGACGAGGCCCGCCAGGATCAGCGCGGCGGCGAGGACGGCTATCAGGGCGGCCATGGCCATCGCCTGCTTGGTTTCACCGGCCGTGCGTCAGACGCGGCCGGGCCCCGTCGGGTGGTCGTGTCTGTCCAGTTGGTCCTTGTTCGGGGAGTCGTGGTGGTCGGCGTGGCCGTCGGTGTCGTGCATGCCGCGCATCATGAAGAACATCATCAGCGGGCAGGCGGCGACGAGAACCAGCCAGGCGAGCGTCCCGAGCGGCACGCCGAGTGCCAGGGCGCCGACGAACGCGATCGCGGCAGCAAGGGCGTACAGCCCGTAGTTGCGGTTGGAGTTCACGGTGGCCTCCCTCGAAGCGATGGAATCGCCCACGTGCGGGCGATTCGGTTACGGAGCGTTCGGCGGGCTGGTGCGGAGGGCGGCGAAACGGCGCTGGTACTCGTCTTCGTCGACCTCCCCGCGGGCCAGGCGCTGGGCGAGGATCTGCTCGGGGGTCGGCGCGGCGGGGGCGGGGCCGTGGATGTGCTCGTAGGGGCGGTTCAGAGCCTTGAAGAGGAGTACCGCCGCCGTGATGATCAGCGCCCAGAAGAGGATCATGCTGGCCGTCATCGCGAACCAGCCCCACCCACTGACATCGTGGTCGTACCAGAACATCATCACTACTCACCTGCCCGACCGGCCCGGGTATGGGCCAGACCCACGAGGCTTGTCTGGCTACTGGCATCATCCGGCCGCCACTGGGGCGAGGGCTGGAGCCGAATGGTCCCCTGCCGGGGCCGAGTGGTCCCCACTCGCAACCGCTGGGGGTGGGCGCATGCTGGAAGGGACGATGCCGAGCAGGGAGGCGATGGCCCATGGGTGCCGTCGATGTCACTGTCATCGTGGCCGCTGTGGTGTTGATCGGTGGCCTGGGCTGGTACTTCTTCGGCCCGCGCCGCGCCGGGGCCACCCGGCTCGAGGGCGGGGTGCAGCGGCTGGACGTGACCGTGCGGGGCGGCTACAGCCCGAACCTGATCAAGGTCCGCCAGGGTGTGCCGCTGGAGCTGGTCTTCGACCGGCAGGAATCCGGTGAGTGCACCTCCCGGGTCGTCTTCCCCGAGCTGCGGGTCAGCGCGGGGCTGCCCGCCAACACCCGCACCGCCGTGCATCTGATGCCGGACCGTGCGGGGACGTTCGGCTTCGCCTGCGGCATGAACATGATCCACGGCACGCTGCTCGTCGAACCGGACGGGCAGCCCGGCACCGCGTCGCCATCCGCGTCCGGCCCCAGCACCGCCACCGCGCGTGACGGCGGCCCACCGCCCGCAGTGGAGCGGTCGGCGGCCGAGTCGGAGGCTGCGGACGTCGCCGAGCGCCAGGCCGAGATCAGGGATCTGACCCGCCGGGTCGTCCTCGGGGCGGTGCTGACCGCGCCGGTGCTCTTCGCCGTGATGGCGCACGAGCTGTTCGGGGCGAACTGGGTACCGGAATGGATGCTGAACCACTGGCTGCAGCTGGCGCTGATCACTCCGGTGATGTTCTACACCGGGTGGCCGATCCACGTGACGGGATGGCTGGCCCTGCGCCACCGGTCCGCCGACATGAACTCCCTCATCACGCTCGGTACGAGTGCCGCGTACGGCTACAGCCTGCTGGTCACCGTTGCCCCCGGTCTGCTTCCGGAGGACGTGCGCGAGGTCTACTTCGAAGCGGTGGGTGTGATCCTGACGCTGATCCTGCTCGGCCGCCTCCTGGAGGCCCGCGCGAAGGCGGGCACTGGGGAGGCCATCCGCGCCCTGGTCGGCCTGCAGGCCCGCACCGCCCGCGTCATACGGGACGGCGCGGAGTCCGAGATCCCCGTCGAGGACGTCGCGGTCGGCGACGAAGTCGTCATCCGGCCCGGCGAGAAGATCCCCGTCGACGCCGAAGTCCTGTCCGGCTCGTCCGCCGTCGACGAGTCGATGGTGACCGGCGAGCCCATGCCGGTGACCAAACGGGCCGGCGACACCGTCATCGGCGCGACCGTCAACGGCACTGGGTCCCTGCGCGTGCGGGCGGCCAAGGTCGGCGCGGACACGATGCTCGCCCAGATCATCCGCCTCGTCCAGACCGCACAGGCCTCCAAGGCCCCCATCCAGCGCCTCGCCGACGCGGTCTCCGCCTACTTCGTGCCCGCGGTGATCGCCATAGCCATCGCCACGTTCGCCGTCTGGTTCACCATCGGACCGGCTCCGGCCCTCACCCTGGGCCTGGTCTCCGCAGTCGCCGTACTGATCATCGCCTGCCCCTGCGCCCTCGGGCTGGCCACCCCGCTGTCGGTCATGGTCGGCACTGGCAAGGGCGCCCAGGCCGGCATCCTCATCCGTTCCGCCGAAGCCCTGGAAACCGCCCACAAGCTCGACACGGTCGTACTCGACAAGACCGGCACTGTCACCGAAGGCCGACCCGTCCTCACCGACATCCACACCGCGGACGCTTTCGACGAGAACATGCTGTTGCAGCTGGTGGCAGCTGCCGAAGAGACGAGCGAGCACCCCTTGGCGCAGGCCATCGTCGCTGGCAGCCGTGAGCGCGGGCTGACCTGGCAAGCCTCGACCGACTTCGACTCCGTCACCGGCAAAGGCGTCCGGGCAGAAGTCGACGGTCACACCGTCTTCGTGGGCACCAAACTGCTCCTGGCAGAAGCCGGCATCGATTCCACCACCCTCGCACCGCACCTCGCCCGGCTCTCCGCCGAGGGCAAGACACCGGTGCTCGCCGGAATCGACGGCCGCCCCGCCGGAGTGCTCGCCGTCGCCGACACCGTCAAGGACGACTCCACGGCCGCCATCGCCGCCCTGCAAAACCTCGGCATCGAGGTCGTGATGCTCACGGGCGACAACGCCCGCACCGCCGCCGCGATCGCTGGCCAGGTCGGCATCACCCGCGTGCTCGCCGAGGTACTGCCCGAGCACAAGGCCGACGAAATCCGCCGCCTGCAGGGCGAAGGCCGCACCGTCGGCATGGTCGGCGACGGCATCAACGACGCCCCCGCCCTGGCCGCCGCCGATGTCGGCCTGGCCATCGGCACCGGCACGGATGTCGCCATCGAAGCCGCCGACATCACACTCATCTCCGGCTCCCTCACCGGAGTCGTCACCGCCATCCGCCTCTCTCGCGCCACCATGCGCAACATCCGGCAGAACCTGTTCTTCGCGCTCATCTACAACGCCATCGGCATCCCCCTCGCCGCAGGCGTCCTCTACCCCCTCTGGGGAATCCGTCTCAGCCCCATCATCGCCGCTGCAGCCATGGCCCTGTCTTCGCTGTCCGTCGTTGCCAACGCCTCCCGGCTGCGCCGCTGGCACCCCACCCCGCTCCCGCACACCCAGCCCGCACGCACCGAGCCCCGAGTCGAAACGCCTGCCGACCACAGGTCGACGGCGGACGGCCCTTCGGAGGCCGAGCCCCACCAGGCACACGGCAACGAGCAGCATCGGCACCCAGACTCGGCCCGGACCGCCGAAGAGGTCGTGGACCCCGTGTGCGGCATGCGCCTGGATCCGGCCCACGCCGCGGAACGCAGGACGACCAGCGCGGGCACCTACTACTTCTGCTCCGCCCACTGTGCTGCGGCTTTCGACGCCCGCCAGTCCCCATCCGATGCTTCAACGACCGGCGGCGCCTCCACCGGGAGGCCGCCGAACCCTCCGACGTGAGAGAGCCAGTGGTGTAGCCGTCCCGGTGACACCGGGCCCGCTGCATTGCAGGTCAAGTGCCGTACGGGTGCGCGGTTGTGCCCCGTTTCAGCGGTCGCGGCCTGCGGCCACCGTCCTTAAAATGGAGAAGGAGGTAAGGCCGCCGACGACGGACTCCCGGCCGCCGGTGCACCGCACCCAGGAGGTGCGCAGCACATGAGTTCCCGCAGTCCGAGAGGCGAACCCGAGTCGCGTCGCACGCGCATCGAGGAGATGCGGCGTGCTGACCGTACCCACGAACGCCGGAGGAAGATCACCATTGCCGTCGTCTCGGCAGTGGTCGTGGCCGCTGCGGGCGTGGGCATCGGATACCTCGTCTCGGCCTCCGACTCCTCCGAGCAACGACAGGCAACGGCCGTCGCTGGCGAGAAGACCTGGCAGGGGTTGAGCCGGAAACACGTAACCACGGACGTCTCGTACCCCATGGCCCCACCCGTTGGCGGGGACCACCACCCGGTCTGGCAGAACTGCGAAGGCGACGTCTACGACAAGCCGCTGTCGGACGAGAACGCGGTTCACTCGCTCGAGCACGGCGCCGTGTGGGTCACGTACACGGACAGGGCGAGGGCCGCCGACATCAAGACGCTGGCCGACCGTGTGTCGAAAACGCCGTACACGCTCATGAGCCCCTACCCGGCCCAGACCGCGCCGATCACGCTCTCGGCCTGGGGGCACCAGCTGAGCGTGAACGACGCCTCCGACTCGCGCATAGCGCAGTTCTTCGAGCGCTACGTCCAGGGCCCGCAGACTCCCGAGCCGGGAGCTCCGTGTGGCGGCGGGAAGTCTTCGTAGTTCACGCCCCGGCGCCCCTCCAACGGACCGCCGCCCCTTCCTCAGGGCAGGAGTTGGCGCGCGAGAGAGTCCGCAGCCCACCGTTGCCATCGCTCCGGCGCCCACTGGCGGTCGGTCACCAGCAGGCCGTACGTCTCGGGGCCGAGCACGGTCATCGAGATGTCGGCGGCTGACTCGGCGTCGTGGCCGTCACGCAGACCACCGGGGATCTTGGCCTCCAAGGCCTGAGCGAAGTGGAGTTGGACCATGTGCCGCTGGCGGAGATTGGTCCGCCACAGCTCGGCGAGTTCGGGTTCGGAGGTGGCAGCACCGCGTACGACCTCCAAGACCGACGCGGCTCGTTCCAGGATGCGGCGCGCACCTGCCGCCTGGAGGCGGAGTTGCGCCGCCGGGTCGGGTTCAGCAAGGAGTTCAAGGGCCCAGGGGCGATCGAGGGTTGCGACCGGATCCGCGTCGCCGGCGACGGCAGTGTCCAGAAGCTCCTTGAGCAGGGCGCGTTTGTTCCCGAAGGTGAAGTACACGGTCTGTACGCCGACCCCCGCGCTGCGGGCGATCTCGTCGATGGTCGTGCCGGCCCAGCCCCGTTCGGTGAACAGCCGCTCTGCGGCGTCGATCATCCGCAGTCGGGTCCGCCTGGCCTTCTCCGCCCTGGTCAATGACTCGGCCATGGAATCCACCCCTCCTCTTTGACTGTAGTCGCACTACAGTATACTTCACTGGAGTATGACTACAGTGAACTCACGCACCACCGGACGGGTTCTCGTCGTCGGCGGCTACGGAGCCGTGGGGTCGACGGTGACCGACACTCTCGCCGAGTGGCTGCCCGGTCATGTCGTCCCCGCGGGACGGGATGAAGTGAAGGCGCGGCGGCTCGGTGGGGTGCGCGTGGACGTCGGCGACCCGGACGGATTTCGGGAGGTGCTGGACGAGCTGGGCGACGTCAGCGTCGTTGCGCTGTGCGTCGAGCCGGAGGATGCGGGGCTCGCCCGGATCTGCCTCGAACGCGGAATCCACCTCGTGGACGTCGGAGCGACCCATCGACTGCTCGACGAGGTGACAAGCCTCCACGAAATGGCGGCCGGGGCAGGGGCCACGGCCGTGCTCAGCGTCGGGGTCGCCCCCGGGCTGACCAATCTCCTCGCCCGACGCGTCAACGACGCCGTCGGTGGTGCCGAGCGGATCGACCTGACCGTGCTGCTCGGCGCGGGAGAGCGTCACGGCACTGACGCGGTGCGGTGGACGGTAGCCGGCCTGGGCGAGCCCGTTACCGCCCGCGCCCGCCGGGTGCCCCTCCCCGGGTTCGGCGTCCGGACCGCCCACCCGTTCCCGTTCTCCGACCAGCACACCCTGCGGCGCACCCTCGGCGTCCCGGAGGTGACCACGCGGCTATGCCTGGACTCCAGGTCGCTGACTGCTTCGCTGTTCACGCTCCGCCGGACGGGACTACTTCGCGGCGCTCGAGGCGCACGCCAGCAGCAGCTGCTGACCAGGGTCTTCAGCCGCGTACACCTCGGCGGTGACGGGTTCGCGGTACGGGCCGACGCCTACCGCGGTGAGCGCCACGCGACCCTGTCCCTGACCGGAAAGGGTCAGAGCCGGGCGACCAGCCTGGTGGCCGCCCACGTCGTCCGCACCCTCTTCATGCAGGACGTGCCAGCCGGCGTCCACCACCTCGACCAAATGGCGGCGCTGGCCGACCTGCCGGAGCAGCTGGCCGCGCACGGCATCACAGCAGCCGACTGACCCCGAGACGAGGCGCGCATCAGGCACGGGCCCCCATTCGGTTGACGACGCCGTCAGCCGAGAGAGGCCATCAGGTCGTTGCACGCCTCTTCGCAGGAGCGGCACGCCTCGGCACAAATACGGCAGTGTTCGTGCATCTCGGCGTGGGAGGCACATTCGTCCGCGCACGCCTTGCAGGCGACAGCGCAGGCGGCGAGAAGGGCACGGGTGATGTTGGCGTCGTAGCCGGTGTGGCGGGAGAGGACTGCGGCGGTCGCGGTACACATGTCGGCACAGTCCATGTCGGTGCGGATGCACTTGGTGAGGTCGCCCACCATCCCCTCGGACAGACAGGCGTCGGCGCAGGCAGTGCAGTGCCTGGGCGCAGGCGAGACACTCCTCTATGCAGCGGGCGAGCTTGTTCTGGTCGACGTTCCCGAGGTCGGCCCGGGTAGCTGTGCAGCATGTCCTTGACGGGCGCGTTCATGACGACACCCTCGCTTTCCCGCCGCCGGCCGGAGGTGAGGTGCGCCTTCGACGAAGCCGTACGGCGTTCTACGGCCAGGATCGCCCCCCGCCCCTGACGGCGCACCGCAGCACCGCGATCAGAGAGAGGGCCTGGACCGCGCTGCGCCTGGTGCTGGCCGGTCTCACCGCCAGACTTCCGGCGGCTGCTGCGCAATGCAGGCCCGCGCCCTGAGCTGGGGCTCGGGCGCGGGCCTGTATGCAAGGCGTGCGGTCAGTGGTAGGCGTGGACGACGGCGTGGCCCTTGCCGCGGCCGATCATCCACTTGTTCACCGGCGTGGTGATCAGGAAAGCGACGGCGAAGCCACCGAGGAGCGCGTACCAGAACAGGCCGTCGCTCAGGTGAGCGTCCATGGCACCCGGGACGAGAGCGATGATGCCGTTGTCGACGAGCTCCATGACGGCAATCGAGACGGTGTCGGCGGCCAGGGCGACCTTGATGGCGGCCTTCCAGCCCAGGCCGGCCTTGCGGACGGCATAGAGGGTGAAGGAGTAGCCGAAGAAGAAGGCTAGCCCGATCGCCAGGACCATGGTCGGGGCGTTGTGCCAGGCCAGAGCCGTACCGATGACCATGCCCAGGATCTCGCCGATGGCGCACCCAGTGAGGCAGTGGAGGGTCGCCTTCGCGGCCATCGACCAGGTCGTTCCTCCCCCGGCGTGGACGTGCCCCGCGTGGTGCGCATGCCCGGCGTCGTGCAGGTGGCCCGCGTGGTCGTGCGCGGACGTTTCCACGTGGTGTGCGGAGTGGTCCATTTCTCTCGCCTCTTCCTCTTCGAGCGTGAGCCCCCGTGGCCTAACACTCCCAACCATATACCCCTGGGGGGTATATGGCGAGGGGATTTCTTCAGTCGATCAGGGCCGCCCTTCGGCGCCAGCCAGCCACCTGTGGGCATGCAGTGACGCCGCGCAAGCAGATCCACACCCGATGTGATCTACCTCTCATCGCCAAGGCGGGACGCGCTCCCGTTGCCATTTCGCTACCAAGGCCCCCTAGGGTCATGCAGCGTGATTTCAGGCAGGGTCCGTCGCGGCCACCACAAGGGGGCGTTGCTGCTGGCAACGGTCTTCGTGGTGGTGTTTGCCGTGTTCGCGATGCATGCACCGACCTCCCATCTGCAGGCCCACAGCGGGCACGCTGCCGCGTTGCCGGTCATCGATGCAGGGGAGAGGGCTCCGCACGCCCACTCTGACGTTGCTCTCCAGGACGCCACCGAAACACGGCACATCCCCGACCACGACTCCCCCTGCAACCACGGCGGGGCCGGAGAGGTCTGCCTGGCCCTGCTGTACCTCGTCGCCGCCCTGCACGCGTTCGCGCGTGTACGTGGGGGCTCCGACCGCATCCTCGACGTACTCCGCCGTTGGTCAGCACCCGTGCACCGCTGGGTCAGCCGCACCGGCGACCCACCGTGCCTACACCGACTTTCGGTCCTGCGCTGCTGAGAGCTGCAGCCGCTCCACGCCACACCACCGGTGCCGGCGTGGCTTCTGCCTGCTCTCACTCAGCAAGATCTGAAAGGCCGTACCCGCATGACCACAGCTCTCAAGCCCGAGCTCCACGAGACTCCCCCCACGAGGCATCGCCGCCCCACCTTCGACAAGAAGTCACTCCCCGCTCGCTACAGCGGCCAGATGCTCTACTTCATGGGCGCCGCCCTCATCGCCGGCGCCGTCGTCCACTACCCGATCAACCCGTCGCTGTACGCGATCATCTGCGCCGTCGGCGCCTTCGTGTTCCTCCTGGGCACCATCGTCAACGAGTTCGTGCTGGCCGATGAGCGTCCGGCTGTGGGCCAGGCGTTCTCCCTGGTCGCGTTCTCCCTGCTGCTGTCCTTCGGCGTCGGCATGGTCGGCGGCGGCATCCAGCACTTCGAGCAGTTCCCCGAGCGCAGCGCCTGGATGACCCCCATCGGCCTGCTCATGTCGTACGTCGCGTTCGTCGCCAAGGACTCCAAGGGCCGCTGGCGACACCTCGTCAGTCCGTTCGCGGCCGTCGTCGTCGTGATCGCGGCCCTCACCTGGCTGGGTATGACCGCCCTCGCCGGCACCATCAGCTCCGACGGCCACAGCCACGACCACGGCTCCACGACCCAGACCCCCGCAGAGCCGGACCAGGCTCCCGCTGAGCAAGGCCAGCCGACCAAGGCACCCGCCGGGCACGACAACCCGACCAAGGCACCCGCCGCGCCTGAAGGGGACGGCCATTCGTCCCACAGCCACTGACCCTGGTCTGGCAACCGCATAGCCGTACTACCGGGCCCAGCGTGAACCACGCTGGGCCCGTGGTCTTGCCCATGTCCCTTGCGAAGCGGCTTCCTCAGTTGATCGGAACCGCTCGGTAGCCGGCGCGCTCGACGGCCGCAACCAGCTCGTCCGTGTGCACGGCACCCGGCTGATCGAGCTGGACCACGGCGCGGGCACACCGCAGGGACGTGCGGGCAGAGCGCACGCCGACGAGTTCCTCGAGCTCCTCGTCGACGAGGAGTACGCAGCTTGAGCAGTGCATGCCCTCGATACGCAGAACGACCACTCCGGGGTCAGCGGCCTCACGGTCGACCTTCGAGCCCTTGCGGCGGCGCAGCCAGCTCATGCCCGGTCCCCCTGGAAGTCGATGGTGCCGCCCTGCATGCCCATGGCGCAGGAGAAGAGGAGCTTGCCCGGCTTGCGGGCGCCGAGGTCGATGCGCGTGTCGCCGTTCTTCTTGACGATCTCCTCGACGCCAAGCTCGGGAATCGTGAAGGCGCGGGCACAGCCCCCGGCATCAGCACCGCGAAGGACGAGGGCGGTGGGCACGTCGGCCTTTGCCGTGAAGACGGTGGGCATGTAGAAGTCGGTGACGGTCAGGACGATGGTCTGCTTGCCCGATGCGTCGACGGTGACTGGTTCCTGGGGCGCGCCGGTCTTGGGAGCCGCCTGGGGCGAAGGGAGCACTGCGGCCGGGACGCTGCCGACGGCCGATGCGGCCGATGCGGTCGTGGCGGTCGTGGCGGTCGGGAGCCAGCCTCCCGCCTGCAGTCCTGAGGAGATGGTCCAGACTGCGATGGCCGCGACGATGATTCCGGTGACGCCCGCCAGGTAGCTGGAGACGTTCTGGCTGGCGCGGCGGAAGACGTATCCGATCAGCGTGAACAGCGGGGCGGTGCCGATCACGAAGCCGGCCATGACGGCCGCTCCCGCGACTGCTGAGCCGGTCGTGACCGCGATCAGCTCGACGGACAGCGTCACTCCGCACGGGATGAGCACGGTGGCGAAACCGAGGGCCGCGGGCGCGAGCCGCGAGGACGACTTGGTACGGCCTCGGACGAGCCGCCCGAAGGCGGCCGGCGGGCGCGGCACGAGCCGGGACACCGCCTTGACGCCCAGGAGATCCAGGGCGAAGAACACCATCAGCAGTCCGGCCGCGATCAGTAGGACCGCCCGGGTGCGGGGGCTGGGCTGGAGGGCGGAGCCGAAGATGCCCAGCAGGACGCCGAGGGTGGTGTGGGATAGCAGCTTGCCGGCGAGGAAGGCGCCCACCGGGGCGAGCGGTTCGGCTGCCCGCCGGGGGGCGCCAGGGTTGGCGGTGGTGCGGCGGGAAACGGCCCCGGCGAGGAGGCCGCCCTGAACAGCGGCGCAGGAGGCGCCGCCGGCCAGCAGGCCCGTGCCGGCGCCGCTGAGCAGCAGGCTGAGAGTGGAGGACATGCGAGAACAACTCCGAGCGAGGAGAGGCACGCGCGCATGACGGCGTGCCGGAATGGTCGGACGTCATCGCTCCAGCGGGCAGGGCCCGGTGGAGTGGGGCACGATCAGGTCCGGCTCACGCACAGTCGGTCGAGGTCAGGTCCCCCGCGAGCAGCAGGCTGGGGAGGCGCGCGCACCGCACCGGAAGCGCCAGGCGAGAAGGAGTCGCACGGGGCCGGCTCCAGCCCGCCCGCCAGCGAGAGACCCGACGTCGGCGGGCGATCCTGCAGTGACGGCGTGCACTCCATTACGTCCATGGGGCACATGGGTGCGACGGCAGCCTGGAGCTCTCGCGCAGGTGCCTGCGGAGCCTGTGCTGCGGCCCTGCCGGCCATCTCAGGCATGGCGGACATCGCGTCGCCTGCGGCCATGGCAGGGCGGGCCAGGCCCGTCGTGCACCAGAAGAGCGCGAGCAGCACGAGCAGCCCGGCCCAGCGCCGGGCCGAAGGGTGCACGCGCTGCCCGGCCATGGAACCGGATGCTATCCATTGCCCTCAGCCGGGGTTGCGCAGGCCCGCCAGGGTGAGCTGGACCAGTCGGTGGACGGCCGCTTCGGAGGGCAGGCTTCGGGCTGCGGAGAGGGCGTGCAGGCAGTAGGTGGCGAGCTCGCCAGGGTCAGTGTCGGCGCGGAGGTCGCCGCTCGCCGCCGCCTCCGCGATCAGGCTGCTGATCAGGCCGTGAAGGTGGTCGTGCGCGTGGGCGACGTGCGGGCTGTGGTGGAGGTAGGACGCGATATCGGCGTCGTGCCCACCGCGTGAGGAGGTCAAGAGCGCGTACGCCGTCAGTACGGCCTCCAGCCGCGCAGCCGGGTCGCCCGCCTCGTCCCGTACCTGATTGAGGTGGTGCAGGTGATGGTCGACCTGTCGTTCGTGCCAGGCGCCCAGGATCGCCTCGACGTCGGAGAAGTACTTGTAGAGCGTCGCCCTTCCAATGCCTGCCTGCTCGGCGATCTGGGACATCGTCACCGCTCTCAGTCCGTGATCGGCGACGAGGGCGGCAGTGGCATCGAGGATCGCCTCGCGCACCTCGCGACGGTGCGTCTCGATCGTCTCGTTCCACAGCTTCGGCATTCGCCCAGCATACAGTTCGACGCCATCGATACACTGGGATCGACATCGAGACACACTGTCTCGCAAAATGCGGAATACAGTCGTCCGACATCGAGAGCGGTACGCCGAGGAGGAGTCTTCATGGACGGGACCACCGGCAGCGGTGACAGAGGCCCAGGCATGCCCCGCTGGGTGAAGATCTGCGGCGTCGCCGGAATCGTCGTGGTGCTGGTGATCGTGGTGATGCTGCTGGTCGGCGGCGAGCACAGCCCCAGCCGCCACATGCACGGGGCCGGTCCGGGCGTCGTGGGCTCCACCGTCGTCGTCGCCGCCGGGAGCGCCCTGTCCGGAGTCGGGTTCTGATGGCCGTCTCGGCGCGGTTGCGGAAGACGGCTCTGGTCACGCACATCGGCGCGAGCGTCGGCTGGCTGGGCGCGGTCTTCAGCTTCCTCGTCCTGGCGCTGGTGGGTGTCACCAGCTCCGATCCCGGCGTCGTGCGCGGGGTGTACCGGATCATGGAACCGGTGGCCTGGCTCACGCTGGTGCCACTGGCCTTCGCGTCACTGATCACGGGACTGGTGCAGTCGTGGGTCACGCCCTGGGGCCTGCTGCGGCACTACTGGGTACTGTTCAAGCTAGGCATCACCGTGGTCTGCACCGGAGTACTGCTGCTGTACATGCGGACCTTCGAGGCAATGGCGCAGGGCGCAGGCGGCGGCATCCGATGCGCCGATCGAGACAGTGCGCAATCCGTCGCCGCTCCTCCACGCGATTCTCGCCCTGCTGGCCCTGGCTGCCGCGATGGTGTTGTCAGTGTTCAAGCCGAAGGGCGTGACGCGCCGCGGGCGGCGGCGGCCTGTCGGGGCCGGCACAGTCACCTCCGCGCACTGAACCCTCCGCACCGGCCTTCACCCAAGGCGCTCATGGCTTCCCACAGCCCTGGCAGGCGCACCTTCGCGTACGCACGTGAGTCACGCAGCGCGGACGCACACACAGCGGTGCGGCCGACGGAGCCCCGCTGGCAGCACCGCTCCTCCCCTCCGTCAGTTCTTGTCGATCAACTGCCCGCGCCGTTCTGACTCCTCTTCCACCGCCGCGGCAGGCTCCACCGCCACCCCAGCTGCACTCGGCCGGCTCCGCATCAGCGTCAGGGTGGCCAAGGCGCCGACGGCGGCGATACCCGCTGCGGCCAGGAAGGCGGCGCTGAACCCGTCGGTCAGGGCAGGCAGGTCACCGAGTGCCCCGGCGCCCTGCGAGGTGGCGAGTGCGGTCAGGGCGGCAAGGCCGAGGGCGGACCCGACCTGGTAGGTGGTGTTGACGATGCCGGAGGCGAGGCCCGCCTGTTCCTGCGGGGCACCGGCCATGGCCGACATCAGGGTCGGGATGTAGGCCAGGGCCATACCGAGCGCGGCCACCAGGGAGGCGGGCAGGACGTCGACGAGGAAGCTGCCGGTCGGGCGAGCCGCCGCCAGCCACACAAGGCCGGCGGCCAGCACGAGCAAACCACCCGCGATCAGCGGCTTGGGTCCGAAGCGGCCAAGCAGCCGCGCCGTGACCGTGGTCATGAGCAGCATCAGCAGACCGGTCATAGGCAGCAGCGCCGCTCCGGAGGCGAAAGCACCGTAGCCGAGCACCTGCTGCAGGTAGAGGTTGAGGAAGTACCACATCGGGATCCAGGCCGCCCCGAGCAGCGCCGTCGCCAGGTTCGAGACGCCCAGACCAGGAGTGCGCCAGATGCCGAGCGGCATGAGCGGCGCCTTGGAGACACGCTGGATCAGTACGAACACGGCCAGCAGCGCCAGACCGGCCAGGAGTTCGACGAGGGTCGCGGCCGAGGCCCAGCCGGCTTCGGGGGCGCGGACGACAGCGAAGACGGTGAGCGCGAGCCCTGCGGTGACGGCGGCCGCGCCGAGGACGTCGACCCCGCCTCCGCGGCGGGCGCTGACGGCCGGAAGGAGGCCGGCGGCAAGGAGAGTGGCGATGCCGATGGGGATGTAGATGATGAAGACCCAGGGCCAGCTGGCCCACTCGGTGAACACCCCGCCCAGGAAGACGCCCGCCGTGCCGCCGGCCGGTGCGGCGGCGCCGTAAAGGGCGAGGGCCTTGCCGAGCTCCTTGGGGTTCTGCCCGAAGAGCATCATCAGCAGGGTCATGGAGGCAGGTGCGATGAGCGCGCCGCCCACACCCTGCACCGCACGACCTGCGACCTCCACCCAGGCGGTGCTCGCGGCCGCAGCGACGACGGATCCGGCAATCAAGACGCTCCAGCCGGCCACGAAGACCCGCCGGGCGCCGATGAGGTCGGAGAGGCGATCGCCCAGAAGGAGCAGTCCGCCGAAGGCGACCACGTAGGCGTTGAACACCCACTGCAGGTCGCCCTGGGAGAAGCCCAGGTCGCGCTGCATCTCGGGCAGGGCCACGCCAATGATCGACGTGTCCATGATCACCATGAACTGTGCGGCGGCGAGCACTCCCAAGGCCCACCAGCGACGCGGATTGACGGTAGGCATGACTACTCCCTCGGAGGATCCCGCATACCCCCCTGAGGTACCTGAGGAAGGGAACCGTATACCCCCCGCGGGTATTTCCTCAAGAGGCAGGAATTCCGGCCTGGCTTCGCCCTCTGCGGAAGGGGCCCTTACGATGCCGGTATGGATCAGCAGGCGAAGCGCGCGATGAAGCCCCTCGGGCTGCGCTCCTACCTCCTGCTGGTTTTGGCCGTACTGGCCGGCCTCGTGGCCATGCACGGCCTGGGGCCCGGCGCCGTTGCGGCTTCCGCCGCCGCACCCGGGTGCGCGGCCGCCCACGAGACGGCCACCACGCACGGCGCCCCTGCCGCCGCCGAGCACGCGATGAAGTACGACGCCGCCGTACATGCCGACGAGCCAGCCGGCGACGGGAGCGGCGGGCACGCCCAGCACGCGGACGCGACCTGTGCCGCCGCGGGCACGGCGGGCACGCCGGTCCTCCCCTCCCCGGCCGCCCCCAGCGTCGTCACTGCCACGCGGGCCCTGGGGCCCGGGATCCACGTGAACGGTGCCCTCAGTGGACGCGCGCCACCGTCACTGAGCGAACTGCAACTCCTGCGTATATAGGGCGGCCCCGAGCTCTCGGACCGGCCCATGCCCCGGCACGCCCATCCGGGCGCGCCTTCACCGCAGGAGTTGCACCACCATGACCACCAAGCGTTCCCTGATCCGCCGCGCCACCGCAGTGGCCACGACCGCCACCGCCGCCCTCGCCCTCGCCGCCTGCGGCGGGAACGGCGACGACACCGGTTCGGCCCACAACGGCCACAGCACCGCTTCGCCGTCCGCGTCCGCCCCGGCACAGCAGGGCGACCACAACGCCACCGACGTCACCTTCGCCCAGGGGATGATCCCCCACCACCGTCAGGCCATCGAGATGGCCGACCTCGCCGCGACCCGCGCCGAGTCCGCCGAGGTGAAGAAGCTCGCCGGCGAGATCAAGAAGGCCCAGGACCCGGAGATCAAGACCCTCTCCGGCTGGCTGACCTCCTGGGGCGAGCAGGTCCCGGCCGTGGGCACGGGCCACGGCGGGCACGACATGTCCGGGATGATGTCGGCCGAGGAGATGAAGCAGCTGGAATCCTCCTCCGGCAAGGCGTTCGACGCCGCCTTCCTCCAGATGATGGTCAAGCACCACGAGGGCGCGGTCGCCATGGCCAAGACCGAGCAGTCCGACGGGAAGTATCAGCCCGCAAAGGAGATGGCCGGAGCGATCATCACCTCCCAGAGCGCGGAGATCGCCCGGATGAACACCCTCCTCGGCAACAAGAGCTGACGCGGTCCAGCACGCCTCGGTGCGGGCAGCCGGTGTCGGCTGCCCGCACCCCCGCCGACCAGCCCTTCTCAAAAGTTCTGGACATCACACATGACCATCCGCTTCCGCATACCCGCGCTCGCGGTCGCCGCGACGGCCGGCGCCCTGCTCCTGACCGCCTGCTCAACCACGGACCCCAAGCCCACCGCAACCAAGGCCAGCGATCCCGACCCCGGAACTGGGCACCTCCACAGTCTCGGCGTGGACACCGCCGACGGCACCCTCTACGCCGCCGGACACCTGGGCGTCTTCCGCCTCAGCCCCACCGGCGCCGTACGAATTGCCGACCGCTACCAGGACACGATGGGTTTCACCGTCACCGGCCCGCGTACCTTCCTCGCCAGCGGCCACCCCTCCCCCACTGACCCCACCGCGACCTCGCCGCATCTGGGCCTGATCCGCAGCACCGACGCCGGTCAGACCTGGACCACCGTCTCCGCCGGCGGGGAGGCCGACTTCCACTCCCTCCAGCAGGCAGGCGCGATCCTCTACGGCCTCGACAGCCAGACCTCGCAGATCTGGGCCAGCAAGGATGGCGGCGCGACCTGGGAACGGCGCGCGAAGCTCCCAGCCGGTGACCTGGCCGCCCACACAGCGGCGCCCCAGGAGGTGTGGGCGACCACCCGCGAGGGGCTGCTGCACAGCACGGACGGCGGCACCACCTTCGAGTCGGCCCCCGGCGCACCGGCCCTGGCTGCCGTGGAGCGGCCCGCCCCGGACCAGCTGATCGGCCTCGCTGCCGACGGCAAGGTCGTGGCCAGTAGCGATGGCAGGTCCTGGACCGAACGCGGCCGCCTCCCGGGTGGTGTACGGCCCGCCGTACTCAACGCGGCAAGCCCCACCCACCTGCTGGCCGCTGACACGAACGACGCCGTCTACGAGACCAAGGACGGCGGACGCACGTGGAATGCCGTGCACCAGCCGGGCCAGGCGACCACAGGGCACTGACCTGCCCGCCGCCCTGCTTCAGGAGTACCCCTCCGGGGTGAAGCCTGCAGGGCATGGCCCTTCCCTGCAGGCCAGCCCGCGGCGGCAAGTCACTCAAGGGGCGGCCGGAGGGCTGCCGCCGAGCAGCACGGCCAGCAGCCGCCCGATGACGGTTTCCGGCTCCTCGCCGCGGCCGGGAACGCGTGTCATCAGCAGGTGATGCACCGTGCCGACCAGCGCCAGCGCGATGGTGGCGGTGTCGGCGTCCGCGGCGATCCGGCCGGCACGCTGCTCCGCCTTCAGGTAGGCAGCGAAGGCGTGCTGGATCGCGTCGAAAGCAGGCGCGCCGGCCTGGAAGCCCTCCCGGGTCCGGAGGGCAGCCGCCGGCCGCGTGAGCGCCAGACCCACCACCGCGGGAGGCAGAGCACCGAGCAGGGCGAGGACGACGCTCTGGAGATTCTCCGCGACGGTGGCCCGCCCCACCTTCTCGTCCAGCGCCTCGGCCTGGCGGGCGCTGTGCGCGAACCGGTCCAGGACCAGTTCGGCGACGAACTCGTCCAGGCCGGCGAAGTGGGTGTGCAGGACACCCTTGCCGCAGTCGGCCTCAGCGGTGACGGCCCGGCTCGTGAGGCCCGCCGCACCCTCGCGGGCCACCACACGCTCCGCCGCCGCGAACAACCGCTCGCGCAGGTCCGGAATCACCACTCCACGAGGTGACACAACAGCCCCTTCCATCAAGCCCGTTGCAAGTACGGGCGATCGCCCATACTGTTTGGGCACTTGCCCATACTAGGGCCGGGGCGCCGCGCTGCGCCCCGGCGGGACGGAGTCCACTCATGAGTCGAATCGCCAACACCTCACAGGCCGAGGCCTGGAACGGCTACGAGGGCGAGCAGTGGGCCCGCGGCCAGGAGCGCTGGGACGCTATCAACAACGGCTTCAACCAGCCCCTCCTGGACGCCGCGGCCATCACGGAAACCGATCACGTGCTGGACATCGGCTGCGGGGCCGGGCGCAGCACCCGCCTCGCGGCCCAGCGCGCCACCCGGGGCCAGGCACTCGGCCTGGACCTGTCCGGTCCGATGCTGGAGAGGGCCCGCACCAGCGCCCAGCACGAAGGGGTGGAGAACGTCTCCTTCGTTCAGGGCGACGCCCAGGTGCACCCTTTCGACGCCGAGGGCTTCGACGCGGTCATCAGCCGGTACGGGGTGATGTTCTTCGCCGACCCCGGCTGCGCCGGATCGAGGGCCAGGTGTGCCCTTCGGACTCAGGAGAGGGGACGGAAGGACCGCAGGCGCAGGGAGTTGCCGACAACGAAGACCGAGGAGAACGCCATCGCGGCTCCGGCGATCATCGGGTTGAGCAGTCCGGCGGCGGCCAGCGGGAGGGCGGCGACGTTGTAGCCGAAGGCCCAGAACAGGTTGGACTTGATGGTGCCCAGGGTCTTCCGGGACAGCCGGATGGCGTCGGCGGCGGCCCTTAGGTCACCGCGGACCAGAGTCAGGTCGCCGGCCTCGATGGCGGCGTCGGTTCCGGTGCCCATGGCCAGTCCGAGGTCGGCCTGGGCGAGGGCGGCGGCGTCGTTGACGCCGTCGCCGACCATGGCGACCGAGCGGCCTTCGGACTGCAGGCGCTTGACGACGTCGACCTTGTCCTCGGGCATGACCTCGGCGAAGACCTGCTCGATGCCCACCTCGGCGGCCATCGCTTCGGCGACGGCCTGGTTGTCTCCGGTCAGCAGGATCGGGGTCAGGCCCAGGGCCTTGAGGCGGGTGATGGCTTCGGCGCTGGTGTCCTTGACGGCGTCGGCGACCTCCAGGACCGCACGGGCCTGGCCGTCCCAGGCCACCGCGATGGCGGTCCGGCCGGCGGCCTCGGCCGCGACCTTGGCTTCCTTCAACGCGGCGGGGAGTTCGATCGCCCACTCGGCCAGCAGCTTCTCGCGGCCGACGAGGACCGCGTACCCGTCGACGATTCCCTGGACGCCGAGTCCGGCGATGTTGGCGAAGTCCTCCGGGACGGGCAGGTCCCCGACCTTGCCGGCGGCACCCTGCGCGACGGCCTGGGCGATGGGGTGCTCCGAGGCGTGCTCCAGCGTGCCCGCCAGCCGCAGCACCTCGGCCTCGTCGGTGCCATCGGCGGTGTGGACGGCGAGGAGGGTCATCTTGCCGGTGGTAACGGTGCCGGTCTTGTCCAGGACGATGGTGTCGACCTTACGGGTGGACTCCAGGACCTCGGGCCCCTTGATGAGGATGCCGAGCTGGGCGCCGCGGCCGGTACCGACCATCAGCGCGGTCGGGGTGGCCAGGCCCAGGGCGCACGGGCAGGCGATGATCAGTACGGCCACCGCAGCGGTGAACGCTGCGGTCCAGCCCGCGCCGTTGCCGAGCCAGAACCCGAGGGTGCCGAGAGCCAGCGCGATGACGACGGGGACGAACACGGCGGAGATCCGGTCGGCGAGCCGCTGGGCGGCGGCCTTGCCGTTCTGCGCGTCCTCGACCAGCTTGGCCATCCGGGCGAGCTGGGTGTCCGCGCCGACCCGGGTGGCCTCCACGACCAGGCGGCCACCGGCGTTCAGGGTGGCTCCGGTGACACCGTCCCCGGCCGCGACCTCCACGGGCACAGACTCGCCGGTCAGCATGGAGGCATCCACGGCCGATGCCCCCTCGACCACCACGCCGTCCGTGGCGATCTTCTCACCCGGCCGGACCACGAAGTGGTCCCCGACCTGCAGCTCGCCGGTGGGGATCCGCTCCTCCCGGCCGCCGCGCAAGACGGTGACGTCCTTCGCGCCGAGCTCCAGCAGCGCCTTCAGCGCCGCCCCGGCCTTCCGCTTGGAACGGGCCTCGAAGTACCGGCCGGCCAAGATGAAGGCGGTGACTCCGGCGGCGGCCTCCAGGTAGATGTTCCCCGCGCCGTCGGAGCGGGCGATGGTCAGCTCGAACGGGTGGGTCATCCCCGGCGTACCCGCCGTACCGAAGAACAGGGCCCACAGCGACCACAGGAACGCCGCCGAGGTACCGATCGAGATCAGGGTGTCCATGGTGGCGGCGCCGTGCCGGGCGTTGGTGAACGCCGCCTTGTGGAACGGCCACGCCGCGTACGTCACCACAGGCGCGGCCAGGGTCAGCGAGAGCCACTGCCAGTACTCGAACTGCAGGGCCGGGACCATCGCCATCGCGATCACCGGCACGGCCAGCACGAGGGCGGTGATCAGCCGGTGCCGCAGCGGACGCAGGCCGTCCGCCTCATCCGAGCCCTCCCCCTCGGTACCACCCTCCCCGGAATCACCAGCGGCCGCCCGGGGCGGTTCGGGTTCGCGGGCGGTGTAGCCCGTGGCCTCGACGGCGCCTATGAGATCAGCGACAGTGACGTCACCTTCGTAATTGACCTTGGCCTTCTCGGTGGCGTAGTTGACCGTGGCAGTCACGCCGTCCATCCGGTTGAGCTTCCTCTCGATCCGGGCCGCGCACGAGGCGCAGGTCATGCCGCCGATGGCGAGCTCGACCTCGGCGGCGCCGGTTGCGGTGGTGGTCATGCGGAACTCCTCGTGCGGGCGGACGGCCGGGGCCCGGCGGGGCCCCGGCGATGGTAAGTGGTGGCGGCGATTCAGGCCGCGTGGCCGGTCAGCTCGTAACCGGCGTCGTCGACCACGGCGGCGATCACCTGGTCGTCCAGGGTGCTCGCGCTGATGACGGCGACCGTGCCGGAAGCGAGGTCGACCTCGATGCTGCTGACGCCGTCGACCGCGCCGATCGCGGTGGTGAGGGTGGCCTTGCAGTGGCCGCAGGTCACCCCTGCGACCGCGTACACCGTGCGGACGCCCTCCAGGACCACCGTGTCGGCGGCGCCGGCGGAGGAGCAGCTGCTGTTCGGGGTGCAGCAGGACGAGGACATGTCGGTCTCCAAACATTCAGGGCGATACCCCTGGGGGGTATCGAGCGATGACTCAGATATACCCCCTCCCCCTATCCGATGGCAAGCAATCGGCTCAGGTTGCAGAAATACCCCGGGGGGGTATCGTGGTTTGCCGTAGCACCAGCCGGCAGACCCGCCGACCCAGCACCCCAAAGGAGACGGCCATGAACACGGCAGGCAAGATCGGACTCTTCAGCGCGGCACTCGCGACCACGTTCACCGCCGCCTACACCCTCGGGGCGGCCACCGAACCGCTCACGGACCGGACCGGCAATGCGCAGCACGCCTCACACACCGAAACCAGTGCGGCCCCCACCACCGGGGACCTTCCCGGCGGACTGCAGGTCTCACAGGACGGCTACACCCTCGACGTGCAGACCCCTCGCCTGACCGCCGGCCAGGAAGCGCCCCTGCGTTTCGCCATCAAGGACGACAACGGCAAGGCAGTCACCGATTACACCAGGGCTCACGACGAGGAACTGCACCTCATCGTCGCCTCACGTGAGCTGAACACCTTCCGCCACCTGCACCCCACCCGCGCCGCCGACGGCACCTGGAGCACCCCCGTCAACCTGCTCGCCGCCGGCGACTACCGCGTCTTCGCCGACTTCACCCCCGCCAAGAAGGACGCCACCGCCCTCACCCTCGGCACGGACCTCGCCGTCGCCGGCGCCTACCAGCCCCGAGCTCTGCCCGCCCAACAGACCACATCCGAGGTCGACGGTTACACCGTCTCGCTCGATGGCAACCTCGCCGCGGGGAAGATGAGCAACCTGACCCTGAACGTCACCAAGTACGGCAAGCCCGTCACCGACCTCGAGCCCTACCTCGGCGCCTACGGCCACCTCGTCGCTCTCCGCGCCGGCGACCTCGCCTACCTCCACGTCCACCCCGAAGGGGAGCCCGGCGACGGCGCCACCAAGCCCGGCCCCGCCGTCTCCTTCATGGCCACCGCCCCCACCAACGGCACCTACCGGCTCTTCCTGGACTTCAAGCACCAGGGCACCGTCCGCACAGCCGCTTTCACCGTCCCCACCTCGGCGACAGCGGGCCAGGACAACGGCACTCACACCGACCACTCCCAGGGACACTGATGTCCAGGGGTCCACACCGGCATCGTCGCCCTCACATTCGAAAAGGGGAGAATGGCGTGACGCACTGCGCGAGCATCGACGGTGAGAGAACTCCGCAGCCAACCGCCTCCGAGGCGGTGACGGAGCCCAGCGTTTGAACCAACACCGGAGAACGGACACCTGAGTTCCGGGCGCCCGGCTGAACGTGGTCGGCTTCTAGGCTGCCCCCTTACACGGTCAGCAGAGAGAGGGACGCCAACATGTCGGAGGACAGGCAGGACGCACTGGTCGAGGCGCAGCGCGACCACTGCAGTCCACCTATGGCGAACACCCCGAGATGTACGGCCAGGACGCGTCCACGCTGGCCGTTCGCGCTGCCGCCGTGTTCCGGGCCGCCGGCGCGCAGTTGGTTCTGGAGCTGGGTACCGGGCACGGCGGCGAGGCGCTGAACTTCGCTCGTGAGGGCTTCTCCACTTCTTCACCCGCGACTTGGTCGACGCCCTGGCCAAGGGCTGGCGCCTTGAGGAAGTCCACACCTTCGAGGAAGGCGGTCTTCAGCGCAGGCTGTGGCGCATCACCCAGACCGTACCCGCGTGAATCTGCGTCCCAGGCGAGGCGCTGTCGCATCGCTTGCAGTCCAGCTCCGTCGTGACGGCCAGGTACAGCCCGTTCTCGTGCACGGGGCACGAACGGCATGTTCTCCGGCGTCGTCCTGCGCGACACCTTCAGCGGCAAGCTCCGCGAGCTCGACGTCACCGGCCTGTTCATCGCCATCGGACACGCCCCGCGCGCGGAGCTGCGCACCGGACAGGTCGACCTCGACGAAGAGGGCTACGTCCAGGTCGACTCGCCCTCGACCCGTACGAACGTCGAGAAGCCGGTCGTGCTGCCCGGATACCACCTCCAGCCGGAGGAGCACGGCTGGTTCGTTCTCGCCCAGGCCGATGCCGCAGGTCTGATGGCGTTCACCGGCGGCGGTGAACCGACAGCGCGCTACCTCACCAAGCGCCAAGGCAAGCGGCACTTCGAGACCTTCACCCACGCCGGCACCGGCATCGTCCAAGACGTCACCCATACCATCCACGGCAGGAAGTTCGTGGGCACCGATCATGTGTTCCGCCTCAACGGCGTCCGGGTGGAGGCCTTCTCCGGTCTGGCGGAGAACCTCTTCGACCACCTCCGGGACGGCAGGGTCGACCAGTACCGCCACGAGGCCCACGCCCTCCGCGACTCCTGGCCCGCCGACCCCTGGGACGCCAAGTGGCGCGGTCCCGTCTCTCTCCACCCCGACGGCACCGTCATGGCTATGCGCCGTCTCCGCCTTCGCTGATCACGACTCCTGTCAGGCCCTCGGGGAGCCGGACAGCTCCCCGAAGCCTTCGAACGGTCAACGCGTGGATACACGGGCCACCTCGCTCTACTGGGCGCCCACAGCTCTGCGGGCGAAGAGGGCCAGACGTGGATGACTTCCGGCCATTGTTGTCCGGACGCAGTGAGACACAGCCGGACGCAGGCGGACACAGCGGGACACAGTGAGACGGCTTCTGCGGTGTTCCGCCTGGCCGGTCTGCGTCTGCCTCTTGTTTTGACGGGAGCGTGCTGCGCAACACTTCACGTCATGCCGAGCTTTCAGCAGAGGAAGGCCGTGGGGGACGCCCACGAGCAGCGCATCGCCGAGGAACTGACCGCGCGGGGATGGGCGGTCAACCCGTGGGGGCAGGGAGTCCTCACCCAGCCCGTTCAAGCCGCACTCCGAAAGACCGACAGCTCCCTCCGCTGGACTCCCGACCTCCTTGCCGCTAAAGAGGGCCGCGTCGCAATGATCGACTGCAAGAGCAGCATGACAAGTCGGGCGACGCACCGTCACGCGATCGAGAGCGCCGCGGTCGACGCGCACCTCCAGCTCGTCGCGTGGACCAAGCTGCCCCTCTACTACGTGTTCGACAACCTCGACGTCCTCACCCCGTACGACGCCCTCACAGCGGGAGAGACCGGCCCCCGCTCGGTCCGAACCGGCTCGGGCGCGCCGTACTTGCTCGTACCTACGACGCACTGCCGCGCCTTCAACACCGCGTTCGGCCCGCGAAGGCATCCGTCCGTCGCACGCGACGCCGCCTGAGCCCAGCGCCGCGCCGGACCCGCTGCTCGGTACAGCGCTCATACCGAGCAGCGTTCGGCTGCGACCGCCGCCGGGAGTCACGTAGCAGGACACGACCCACCCTCTGCGTGCAGAAGAGATGACACGCGGCGGTCTCATGGAGCCGCGCGACTGAATCAACCGCCTCACACACATGCACTGCGGCCAGGCCGGCTTGATTGGCGCTGAATGTGTCGTCGACCGCAAGACCCTTAAGAGTTCGTGGGAGGCGCTGAAATCACCGAGCGGCGTCGAGGAGATCCAGAACGGCGTATCTGATCGGTCGAGGTGTCATCAGGGGGTTGTCATGTAGTACGGAGTCGCTATAAGTGAGCGGTGCCAGGGCTGTGACTACGTCGACGGGAAGCCGGGTCGCGGTAGCCAGAATGCCGGCCAGAAGAACCTGTCGATGAAGTGGCTCACTGGATGCCGCGATGTAGGTGCGGTTGCGGGAGCCCCATGCCACCGCACTGGTATCCATGTTATCGGGGCTAATGATGGCGTCAATCACAGCTTCCTCAGCGTCGGGATCATTTCGGATGCGGTGGGCAGCGGCGTCGAGGAGATGGGGGCCAGCAAAGGTGACGGCTCGGCGCTGTAGACGCTCGGCGAAGCGCAGGATGAGGTCGGGCACTTGGGCGGCCGGGGCAAGATTGATCGTCACGGCGATGGCCTCGGGCCAGGTCCAGCCCAGCCGGTAGCCGCTAGCCGGCTCTTCTTGCACCTTGCGATAGAGACTGTGGGCGTGCGGGTCATCGGGCAGGAGCCGGGCCAAGGCGATGCGCCGCCAGCCGGTGACAGCCATATCGATATCGTCATCGCTGTTCAGTTGCCGTGACGGGTTGGTACTCGCTGGATGGACCAGAAGCTCCAGCAGGTCGCGGCGGTGGACGTCAGTAAGGCGGATTCTCTTCACCACGGTGAGAACGGGCTGGGGATCGTTCTCGGCTTGGGCTGCCTGGGCTGCATATTTGAGCAGGCACGGATCTTCCGGATTGGCTTCGGCGTACCAGGCAAACACACCCGTGTCTCGCAGGAGTTTAGGGTCGTCGTGCACGGCATTGTTCAGTGCGCGGTCGAGGCCCGGGTGGCTAATGGCGGCGTTCGCCAGAGCTGACCAAACGCCTGTGAGATCTGGCGGGTTGCGACGGAGTCGTCCAGCAAGGCGCTCGGGCAATCGGTTGTCGCTCTGGTCTTGCAGCGCCTTCCAGTGGCTGGCGATCAGGTCGGTCAACTGACGGTCGTAGCCGGACAGGGGATCGTCAAGTTCGACGGTGGCGGGCCGGCCGTCGTAGCGTTCCACAACGCCCTGTAGGAGGGTGACATCGTTGAGCAGGAGCATGATCGCCCAGGCAGTGCGGCGACGGTCATCGCCCGTCTCAAGATCGTGGGAGAGCATTTCAATTCGGCACTCGGAACGCAGGCGCGGGAGTGCCTGTTGCTGGTGTGCGTGCTGCGTCGTGGCGGAATCCAGGGCGCCATCAGCGGTCGGCGCCGTGGAAGAGACGGAGGCGAGCCCGCGGGCGAGCGCCGTACCGGCAGCCCGACGCACGGGACCTGATGTGTCGTGGCGCCAGTCCTTCAGCAGTTTGATCACGATGCCCGCGTCGATGCCGCGCCGTGTGAGCTGCCGGGCGATCAGCATCCGTAGGGAGGGTGGGAGGGGGTTGAGCAGGGACGTCGCCTCTGCGACGATCTGCACGGCTTCTGGACTGCTGACCGGGCCGTAGCCGATCAATACAGCACCAGCCTCGGGAGAGGCCCCGCTCAGACACTGGCGGGCGTAGACCAAGACCTCGGGGACTTCTGGCCACGCCCCGATGATCCAACCGCGCGCGGTGCCAAAGTCCTCGCTCGGCACCGCGTCAAGGCACAGGCTGGCTAGAGAGCGTGCATCGTGACGTACCAGGGCGCGTTCGGCCTCTGTGCGCTGGAACGGGGAGGGTTCGCCCCGTGCGGCGTTCTTGCAGTCGATCCAGAGTCTGCCCAGGGCGGCGATAGCGTGCTCGAGGTATTTCTGGGGGCGCTGTTGGATCAGCTGGACCAGACGCTCGATTCCTCGCTCGGGCCCCAGGACTGCCGCGACGACCTCCACAAAGGGCACCGCTTCCTCAGCAGGCCCGTTGATCTTGCGTAGCAGTGCTTCTCGGGCGGTGGGGTCATCGCCGTAGTGGTGTTGCAGGGCCCGCGCCGCCGTAGCTGTGCCGAAGGCGGCGTCGAGCGCGTCGATCAGGTGGTCGCGGACTTGGTCAGTCCTGGCCAGCCGAGCCAGGTTATAAGCGTCGTCGCCGAGGTGGGCGGCCTCGCGCAACAGGCGCGTCTGAGCGGCGTCGCGGATGGTGAGCTCATCCGCCCAGCTTGCAGGCGCGTTGGCCAGGGCATAGGGGAAATACTCGTCGGAGGCGATTTCGCGGGCCACCCATCTGACCGCCTTCGGGTCGTGCGGGAACGCGGTGAGCAGCACCCACCAAGCGAGCTCCCGCGATCCGGGAGTGCCGGGGTGGCCTGGGGTGCCCGACAGGATGTCGAGGCAGAGGTCTCGCACGGGCTCATCGTCCCGGGCCGCTTCGCTGACCATCTCCGCTATGACGAGGTCCCAGGCCTCCCCTACCGAGTCCCGTTCGAGCAGGCTGAGCAACCGCTGGCGGTCGTTCTCATCCCAGGCGGGGGCTGAGGTATCGCCCTGAAGCGCCCGGTGTGCGCGCAGGGCGACTGCCCAGATGCCAACGGCTCCCTGTTTCAGGCCCCAAGAGACCAGCTCCGTCGTCTGGGGGTGGCCGGGCCAGCCGGTGACCAGTGCTTCGAGTGCGGCGGCTTGGGTGCGGGTCTCGCTTCCTGAACGGACCACCAGGGCCAAGGCTTGCGCCACTGCCTCGGAGCCGCTCACGCGTTGGGCAATAGCCTGAGCGGAGGCGTGCTTGACGCTGGAGGACGGATGCTCCAAAGCCCGCAGCAAGATCGCCTCAGCGTCTGGTACGGCGATGTCCCCGCGGCGCAGAGCCCAGTACGCGCTCGGGTCGTCCGTGGTGGCTATGGCTTTGCGCGCGAACCATGGCAGCAAGACTCGACTCGCGGTCGTATCGGTTAGGGCGCCGGTGAGGGCAGCGACTAGACGCGCCCTATGGGGCATCCAGGGGTGGCGTTCGACGCGGTCGCAAAGGATCCGGGCGAAGCGTGTGGCATCGCGGGGAAGCATACGGACACCAGCTGCCAGAGCCTCTGCGACCAGCTCATGGCCGGCCATTCCTTCTGGTGAGTGCTCCGGCCCTGCGCTGGTGGCCGTCTGCAGCAGGTCGGCAACCTCGCCTGGGCGTCCCTGGCCGGCCAGTAGAGCAAGGAGCACATCGCGCCAGGAACGGCTGCCCACTCTGGATCGGACGATTTCCCTCTGATCGGCCAGGGGTAGGGTCGTCAGGTGCTCAGCGGCGAGCTGTTCGGCGACGGCGCGATGGACAAAACCCAAGGTGCCGGCTCCCTGAGCGACCAGGATGCCGAGATCGCCTTCGGCTGTCTCCATGATCTGCGGGGCCAAACGGCGGGCATCCGCAGGGTCGTAACCGAGCAGGTCGTCATCGCACAGTGCCCGGACCACGCTAGCGCGCCACACGCGGATGCTGGCAGCAGGCCCTGTCTCGGCCTGACGCAGTTCGTAGGCGACAGCGGCCAGAACCTGGCGAATTTCCCGGGTGTCCAGTCCGTTGCCGGATCGGCGCATATCCCGTCTGCGGACTGCAGGGTGCTCCTCGACCAGCACATCGACCAGCCGTCGTTGGGCTTCCATACGCCGTGTGGGCAGCGGCCCATTCGACCACATCCCAGCCAGCATCAGCAGGAACAGCGGCACGGTAGCCAGGGTGCTCAAGTCGGCTACGGCCTTAACCTCATCCAAGAAACGGTCAGCGGTGTCTGTTTTGAGCCGTTGCGCGGCCCCGCTCGGGCTCTGAGGGTCTTCAGATGTAGTTAGCTCGGCCAAACCGGCCCTGGCGAAAGCGGCCCGTGCCATGCGCTGCTGCTGAGCTTCGGACAACAGAGCCAGGTTCCCCACACGCCAGCCGGCCAGTGCCATCAGACGGCGCAGAGCATAGGGGCGGCTGGAAACGATGGCATCAACATTGCGGCTGCGGATGAAGTTTTCAAGGAGGGTCAAGGCAGGGTGGGCGCTGTCCTCGTCAGTCCATTCGTCCAGGCCGTCGACTACCAACAGCAACCGGTCGTCGGCCAGGGCGCGTGCGACCAAGCTGTGCAGGTGCTGCGCTGAGTATCTAGTGAGCCAGGCCCGGACAGCGGACTCAATCGACCGCTCCGCGTCCTCTTTGAGGTATTCGCAGAGGAATGAGAAGGGAAGCCACACCGGCAGACTCGAGCCGAACTTGCCGGCCAGGGCTGATGAACGGGGCGACTCATCCAACAGGTCGGACACGACGAAACGCAGTAGTCTCGATTTGCCTGCACCGGGCCCGCCGACCACAACCGACAGATCGCCGGCGGCCAGCCACTCGTCGCAGGCCCTGCGAGTAACGTCCGGTCCACCCAGGTCCTCCTCGACTCGGTTGAGTTGGAGCATGCGGTCCACGGCGGGCACCTCGTCCCGCCCCTGCCAAGAGAGCTCGCTCCCGAAGGTCTTCTCCCCTGTGCGTACCGAGTCCTCGTCGCCATCTCTGAGTGGGCGGTGCCCGACCGTGTGATCGTCCGCCTGAATCTGATAGTCCTCAGTGTCCGCACGGCTGCCGACCGCGGAGTCCCCGCCGCTGTCGGTGATGTCCAATGTGATGTACTCAAGCGGTGCAGGCGCGTGCGTGGACATGGCCGGGTTCAGGAGCACTGCCCCGGTGTCCTGCAAGGCGAAGGATGCTCGATAAAGGCTGCGCAGGCGGGTACGCAGTTCAGTAACGTCCTGACCAGACATTCTGTCTGCCAGTGTCTCCGCTGCCTCAGGGCCACAGAACCGGGCTACCCATGATCGACCGAAGAAGTCGTCAACTACCTCGGGCAGTTGGCGCAACTGGTCGCTGACCGACTCGCGTCCCCAACGCTCAAGCCGGATCCCCTTCTGCTCCAGCCTGTCCGCCTGACGGTTGAGCTCCTCGGCCAGCTTGATGGGACGCAGGGCATGGGTGGTGGCATAGACGAATACTTCCGAGCGCTCGGCCCAGGAACCTCTCAGGAACTTGTCCACCGCTTGGACAATTTTCGCCGGACTGAGCGTCTTCACGTGCTTCGACTGAAGGGTCGTGTAACGACGCTCGGGATCTGTCGAGGAGCGTGCGTCGGTCTCGCGGGTGTTGCGGACGAACAGGTCAATGCCTTCTTGGCCCTGCCCTGGCGTTCCGTACAGCTCCGCGCACTCCGCCCGTCCGCTGCGTTCCGCAAGTCGCAGAAAAAGGCGTTCCACATCCGGCCACGGAAGCTGGTCCAACGGCAGGTAGTCGACCTTGGTGACAACGGGCGGCGCAACGCTGCCAGACGGAGGAACGTGCAGGGCGGGAGGAACCTTTCCCGACGACCGCACCACCACACCGCTCTTTCCCGCCACGATCAGTATCTTCGCACGATGCCCTCAACGACACACGCGAAAGGACGAGCACGCCGGCCGACGCACTGGCATTGCCCATGGCACGACGGCACAGCCGGCCATGGCGGCGGAGGCATCGTCAAGGTGCCTGTCATCGCGCCTCCGTCTCAGTCCAAGAGAGCGCCGCCACGCTCATCGCCGGTCCAGCGCCGACGATGGTGGCGCACGAAATCGAGGTCGATGAAGTGCCATCGGTGGAGCCGGATCCGCTCCCCGGGTCGGCCTGTCACGGTGTCGACGACTTCGAGGTCGTCGGTCAGAATCCGTGCGCCCGCGTCGAAGAGGACATGACAGTTCGGACAGAGACACAACAGGTTCTCGACCACGTCGGGGCCGTCGTCCTCCCTCGCCCGGATGTGGGCGGCTTCGCTGTACCGGTGGCGAGGTGAGGGCAGTACCAACACAGCCGCGCACATCTGGCACTGGTCCTCGTACCACTCCTTGAGTTTGCGCACGCTGCTGCTGCCGGTCGCCTGCTGCTGTCCGTGGCGGCCGCTCCCTCATGGCCGCGAGGAGCCGTGTTCAGGTTGGACCGGGCGGATCGGCGCGGCTTGCCCTTCCTCCGGCTCGATGTCGGAAAGCGTCTCGTCCAGGTCCTTGATGAACTGCTCCACCGCGCTGCGGTCCATCGCGGCGAGTTCTGCAGTGTCCAGGACGGCACGGCGGGTCAGCGACCAGGCGGACTCCACGTGGGCACTGTGGATGGCGGTGCGTTCGGTGGTGGCGAGTGTTCCCGCGATGCGGGAGACGTGATCGCCGATCCGGACGAAGAAGTCGGCGTGCTGATCGGGAAGGTCCTCCCAGTGATGTACGGCCGTGCGGATCATGTGCCACTGTCGGCGCGCACGGCGCGTGTAGGTCAGTTCGGGCCGGGTGTTGAAGGCCCAGCCGTATGCCGCTGCCAGCTCGTGGCGCCAGCTGCCCGGCTCCGGGTCCGTGCACCGGGCAGGCACTGAGCGGCGGGAGAAGTGCTGGAGGCGCGAGTACGTGGCCGCGTCGGTCGCCAAGAAACCGCGCCACTCCCGCGCAGACACCTCCCACAGTGACCCGAACTGAGGTCCGGGCCTGCCCGACCGGTAGCGTCCAACTCCGCGGGGCGGCAGACTGTGCCGGCCGTCCCACGCCTGCCGTATGGGCCCTTCCAACGACATACTGATACGGGAGCCCCCACGACCTGCAGTGAACGGTGAACCCGTCAGGAGGAAGCTGGGCGCACCGACGCCAGCCCTCTCGGCACGCCGGGTTGCGTGGCAGGCCGCACCCAGCAGTCTGCGGTTTGTCACATCGTGGTGCAGTGCCAAAGGAGCCGACTCGCCGAGAAGCCAGTGAAGGAGACCATGCAGCGAATCGCCCTCTGAACCATCCCGCCGCACATACCGTCACCGGGGCGCTCGGCCACGAAGCGATCGAGACCGCAGGGGCCACGGCCGCAGACCACCAGCTGACCGCCGCCATGTAGAGGTCTGCCGGATGGACTCCTACAGAGCCCGCTTCACTCTGCGCCATATCCCCCAGCGGCCCCCGGAAGAGGGTTTCATTCTCCGTCACAGCCCCGCCCCTATCTCGGCTCCGCTCCGCGGCGCCTGCCGTACAGCTGCGGATTCTCCCTCACACCTCTGACACGGCTGGCAGCTGGTATCAGGGAGAGAAGCGTCGTCGAGACCGCTCCCCTGCTGCCGAGGCGCAGCCCGAGTGCGCGCCCGCCAGACCAAGATCCGGCCCATTTCCCGACCAGCTCCCACCCGAGAGCTGCATGAAGCACCGTTTTCCCTGTTCAGTGCGGGTGTGACTGCGGTACCGCCAGCCGACCAAGAACCTGCTGCGGTCAGCAGCCCAAGATCCAGGTCTCATGCGCGTGCGAAGATCGGCTTCTCCCACTGCCGTTGCTGAGGTCAGCAACGGCGGGACCTCATCCACGAAGACTCCTGCCAAAAGGGCGCCGCCATCAGCGGGGTGGGGAGTCACGATGATGATGACGACGCCACCTTATGGTGACTGGTATCTGGGCTGCCAAACGACTTGAATCGGCATGAGGAGAGACGGTACGACGATCGCATGCACCGTTGGACGCCGCTCAACGATCGCCAGCTTGCCCTCCTCACACGCATCGGAGAGGGCACTGCACCCGTCACCTCTGACTTCCCGGACCTCGCCCGCACCGCACGGGTCCTGAAAGAGCGGGGCCTCATCACCATGCCGCAGGAAGGTGGGCGATGGAAGGCGGAGATCGCCGAGGCGGGGCGGTTCTACCTCCAGCACGGCCATCACCCAGACCGGCCCGAACCCACGCCACGGAGGACCCGTACAACGGCGGCCGCCACTGCTCCCCAGGAGCCTGAGCCTCCGGAGCCCGAGACTCCAGCCAAACCGAAACCTCGTGTTCAGCGTGTGCCCAAGGCTCGGCAGCCCTCCCTAGCGGACATCGGGTCGGCCTTGATCGCGGAGGTGCAGCAGGCCGGGCGCTTCCTGCGCATCCCAGATCCGGGTGAGGCGGAGCGGGCTCGGTACCGGCGGGCCTTCGATGCCGCGAGGCAGTGCCCTCCTGCCGGGTACCACCTGAAGTACACCGGGCGAGCCAAGGGGGACATCTGCTTCGGGCTGCTGCGAGTGAGCGGCCAGGATGACACAGAGTGGAACCGCATCAGGCTCGCGCGCAGCAGGACTCTGACCGACATCGACGATGTAATCGCCGCGGTCGAGAAGGACCACAGTGCCTTCGAAGTCTCAGAGGAGGTTCTCCCCCGGGCTCTGTCACTGCTCCGGCTGTTCGCCGAGCGGGCCTTCGCCCTCCATGGTGAGATCACGGTGTCCAGAAAGCGGAAGCAGCCGCGGCCGTTGCTCACTGTCCATGGCATCACGTACGAGATCAGTTTCCGTGAGCGGCAGCGACAGGTCCGGTACGTGCCCAAGCAACCGGGCCTGCGCACGTACGACTGGCAGCGAGTGACGCCAGCGCACCGGTTCGAGCCCTCCGGGGAGCTCGAGTTGCGCCTCGGCATCAACAAGGAGTGGGCCGACACAGACAGGAAGCGGCTGGAAGACCAGATCGACGAGGTCTTCAAGGTGCTGAAGGCCCGTGCGCAAGAGCAGGAGCGGGCCAGGCTGAAGTACGAGGCGGAACAGCGCCGCCTGCGGGAGGAACGCGAGGCGGAGCAGCGTCGGCTACAGGAGGAGCGCGCGAGGCAGGAAGCCGAGCGCCAACGGCTGGAAGCGGAGAAGCGGCAGAGTCGTCAGGAGAATTGGGAGGCCGCGGTCAGCGTGGCTTCGATCAAGGCGGTGGACGCGGCGCGAGCCGAGACGTTCGGGACGGCGCTGGACCAGTGGCGAGCCGCCGGTGAGATGCGGGCCTTCTGCGACGCGCTGGACGAGGCCGCGGATCAGGCGGGTGACCCCGTCGAGGCAGGGAGCCTTCGGGAGTGGTCGGCGTGGGGGCGGTCAGAGGCAGACCGGCTGGATCCCGTCCTGAGCCGCAAGGGGCTGCGCGGGCGGAACTTCCACGCGGAGCCGACGGGTGACCAGCTCCGTCCGTTCCTCGACGGCTGGCACCCGCATCGTCCCGAGAAGGAGAAGCCGTCGGCGAAGCCCGGGCCGGCCCAGCCGGAGGTGCGGCCGGAGGCAGAGCGCTCGCGGGCGTTCAGCGACGAACGTCTGGACCAAGGCTGGAGATATGGACGCCCAGGTCGCGCTCAATGGTGGAGGCGATGACGCCGTGGCCCCGGTCGCGGAGCGCCTTCACGGCACGCTCGACCAGTTCCCCGAGTCGTAGCACTTCCTCCCTCAGGGCCACCAGTTCGTCGTGGCGCTCTGCCTTCTCCTGTCCGCACCATTCCCGCACCGTGCGCAGGGCTTCCTTCTCCGCGTCCAGCTTCCGGTCGTCCCGGCGCTGGTAGCCGTACCAGCGAGATCGGTCACGTTCCTCTTCCATGGCCTGTTGGCGCTGGTCGACCTCCAGGAGGATCTCGTCGGCCAGCCGCTGGGCGGCTTGGCGTGCGATCCGTTCGGTGATCGGCCAGCCCGCAAGGAAGCAGCCTTTGCGGTCCTCGTGGAGCATGGGGTCGTTGCGCAGTTGGGCAGCGTCCATGCCGACGAGTGGCGCGGTCTCGTCGAGGTGTCCGAGCTCCAGGACGCCCGCGTCGGCTACCGCCTTGCGTAGGCGTAGTCGGCCCTTGGGCCGGACGAAGCCGAGGATCATCCGGGCCGCCTCGAATTCGGCGCTTCCCCGCACTGCCCTCGATGCCTCCGCCAGGGCCAGCTCCGCCGCGTCGTCCGCCCGGAAGGAGTCCACGTCAGCCCAGAGGACGAGCAGACAGCTGGGGCTCACCCATTCCTGGAGGCCGGCCGCGTCACCCTCCAGGAAGCGCACGTGGACGCTCCCGGATCTGCCGGCGCCGCCCACTCTGACGATCTCCACTCGGCGCAGTGCACCACACAGTTCCTTCGGCCTTGCTCGATAGGCCCAGTGCTCCCCGATCTCCATGGGTCCATTGAGCCAGTCCGACGACTCCTGGAGGCCGTCAACGGAAGAATCCGGGGCTCTCCGGCTATCCGTACGTCTTCTTCCGGCGGGCGCGGTGTTGGCGGTCTCCCTGGCCGGAGCCGTTGACAGAGGCGAGGGCGGACAGTGCGGCGCCGTTGTTCCACAGGCCGAGGTGGTCGCGGTGGACGGCCATGACGCCGTTCTGCACGGCGCAGCGCTCGGCGGGGCCGCTGAAGTAGGTGGTGGTCACGAAGATCGCGACGTCGGCGCCGAAGTGGACCTGGGAGCCGAGGAGGTTGCGGACCTCGCTGTTGGAGATCTTCCGCTTCGGGTTGTAGCGCTTGCACTGGATCACCATGGTCCGGCCGTCGGGAAGTCGTCCCCGGACGTCCGCGCCGTCGTCGTGCGAGCGACCGACCCGGCGCACGTCGGTGCATCCGTCCCGTCGGCACAGGCCGGCCACGAACTCCTCGAAGTCCGTTCCGTCCATCGCGTCGACTTCGGTGAGCGTCCGGTGGCCAGTGTTGACCGCGTCCTGATGGCGCCACGTCCGGTCACGGGTGCGGAGGAGCCGGTCGGTCTTCCACAGCCACCAGCCTCCCGCGGTCACCGCCCCGATGACCAGAGTCCCGACGAGGTAGGGCCAGATCACGGCCCATGACGACGTGAGCACGCCGAGGACAGCGATACCTCCGACGGCTCCCGCAGCGAGCCGGTCGTCCCTGCGCTTACGCCGGGACGACCGACGCTTCGGCTTACAAGCTGCCACCCGTTTCCTCCCCCTGGTGTCGGCCGCCAGTGTGGGTGAGGAACTCCATAGGCGTAAGAGCGCCTGTTGGCCATGGCTCATCTCCCCGCAGCAGGGCCCCGATACTGGCCGTTTCAGAATGAGGTTCGCCCTCGTGCGAGGTCAGCAGAGAGGGCTGTCGACCGTGCTGTTGATGGAACCGGCATCAGTCGCGAGGCAACCACTGTCGGTGATGGGTGGCATGCTCGCAGCCATGAGTCTGAACATCTCGTTACGGGCGCGGTGGGGCCGGCGCGCACGGCGCTGGGGCGACGAGGCGATAGCGGAACTCCGCGCCGACCTTGATCGGCTGGGATACGGATGGTGGCCCATTCCACCGCGACTGAAGGTAGCTCTACGGCACACGTACGCAGCGGAAGTCCCGTGGTTCGTCTTCATGCTCGCTGCGACCATGCTTGCCTATCTCGCGGTCGCGTACTTCGTCATCGTGCTGGGCCTCTACCGCGAGCACGACCCGCCTTGGCGCTGGGCCGCGGCGTGGGCAATTACGGTCACGTTGCTCATGAAGCTGTGCGTGAAGACGAGAGGGGCCGGTCTGCCGTTCGTCCGCAACCTGCTCACCTTGGAGTGCAAGGCAACGATCAGAGCCTGCTCCGAGGCGTATGGCGCCAGCCATGCTCAGCGGGCGGAGAAGTTGTCCGCGGTTGGGACGGCGTTGCGCCGCCTTGAGGGGGACGTGATGCGGGCCCATCGCCGTTCCGGGACCGTTGCCTTCCTGTCCCCCCGGCGCCGAGAGCTGAAGGTCCACGCCGGTCAGGTGGTCGCCAAGCTACGCGAAGCAGAGGCCACCTTGGGACACGATGATCACGCGGCGGTGCTCAGCGAGATCGCCGGTCTGGCCGCGACGATCGCCGAGCAACATGTGGCCGGCCACATCGGATCTCTCCTCCCCAAGCCTGCGCTGGAGGGCAAGCAGCCGGTCCGCGACCGAGAGGTGCTCCGTGTAGCTGCAGCTGTCGTGCTGATCGCCGGGGGCGTCGTCGGGCTGGCCTTCCTCGGCCTTCCCGACATGGCAACGGTTGCCGCAGGAACCGCTTGGGCAGTGCTGATCATGATGGCGCTGTTCGGCAGCAACTGGGCTCGCTACCTCCCCATCCTCGACCTCTTCAAGCCGGGCCCCTGAGCGCTCCTTGGGCGGAAGGCCGCGGCCTACGCGCCCGCCGCGCGACAGACCAGGATTCCGCCGAGACAGGTGATTCGGAACGCGCCCTCTGTCCGGATGGTCTCGCCTACCCTTTCGCGGGCCCGTTCGATCGTTTCCTTGAACGGCACGCCCATTTGGTCGGCCCATGCCTCGTACGAGGCCAGATGGGCGACCACCGGCGCGGCGTCGGTCACCTCAATCACGCCTGGGAGAGGGATGGTGCGGACATCATCGAAGACGGCGTCCAGGATGACCGGGGCGTCTTCCAAGGTGAAGCGGGCTGAGAGCTGGACGCGTGCCGGTCCCTCAGCGACGCCGAGGACGTCGCCAGCGGCTCGTCTCCAGAGGTCCTCCAGTTCCTGCTTGTCCGTCCGGCTGTTCGTGGACGCGATGGCAATGCCTCCCTGGGCCAGGACACGACCCAGCTCTTGGGCGGCTCGGGGCTGGTCCTCGACGTGGTAGAGCATGTGCATGGCCAGTACTGCGCCCAAGGCCCCGTCCGCGATCGGGAGTCTCTGCGCGTCGCCGGCCACGGCACCGGCGACGTCTGCCACGATGCCGGGAGAGATGTCCATGGGGAGAACGGTCAGGTCCGGCCGGTCGGCGCGGACCCGCTGTACGAACTTGCCGTTGCCGCAGCCCACGTCCGCAACTGCCCCACGGACGCCGACCAGCTCGTCGACGACGATGCCGGGAAGGTCGTGTCGCGGGGTCTGCCACTGGTAGAGGGACTGGCGGGCGGCAAGGTGCTGGCCGGTACCGTACGCCCGGGTGGAGAGCAGGTGCCGGTCGGTCACCGAAGGGTCGTTCGTGGGCTGGGTGGTCATCGCGGCTCCGTGGGTGTGCTGACGAGAGCGGGCCGGTCGGTTACCTCGCGGATGCGCTCCCGAAGATCGATCACCGGCCGTGAGTCACGGTACGGCCCGCTGCCGATGAGCGTGCCCAGTTTGCGAAGCCTGATGGTGATGCTCGCGGTGTACTGATCCGCGCCGAGGACCGCGGCGAGTTCGATACCGGCTCCTTCCACTTCGCCGCTCGCCAGGTATGCGGTCGCCAGGTCCAGATGCGCGGCGTGCAGGTCTCCGGAGGACCTGTCGCCTTCAGCCCCGGCCTGGTACAGCTCCACCGCGCGGTTGGACGCCGCTATCGCCCGCTGGACTTGTACGTCCCCGTCGATGGCAAGCAGCGTGGTGCCCGTATAGGCCCACTGCTTGGCCTCGGGGAAGGCGAAGACGCCTGGCAGTTCATCTCGTTCCGCGCTGCTGCGGGCCTCATGGGCCAGTGCGAGGGAACGCAACGCGCTGCGGCCGTCTCCGTGGGCTGCGAGGGCACGGGCCTCCAGGCTCAGCATTCGTGCCGTGAGCGTTCCTGAGCCCGGCCCTCGCCCGTCCTCGCGTCCGGCCCGTGCCAGATCTGCGGCTCGCCTGTAGTCGCCCGTCCAGTAAGCGGCCAGCGACTGGAACGAGCGGGCCCAGGCTCGCAGTCTCGGGTGTTCCGCGATTTCCGCGCACTGCACCACCGTCCGCGCATGGGTGGAGGCGGAGGGCTGGTGGCCGAGGTCGAGGGACACGTGCGCCGCGAGGCCGGACAACCATCCTGCGAGCACGTACAGGTGCCGCGTCTGACCAGGATGCTGGCGTCCCTCGAGTAATCGGAACACGTCCGTGCGCAGGGAGCGGATCTCCGGGACCAGCAGGGGCAGGGGCCGGCTGACGAAGTCTCTGGCGAGCCGTTCCACGTCGGCATCGAACTGCTCCAGCACCAACCCATTGACGTTGGTCGCGGCTGCGTGTCGGGCGAGCCGGGCCGACAGCTCGGTGTCGGCGTAGAGGCTACTCACGTCGTCGGCGGGCGCCGACGAGGCGTCCTGCCCGGAGGCTGCGCCTGTTGCCTCCCCCTTCGGGCGCAAGCCCAGCTCTGCCTCGCTACCGACCTGGAACACCGCGCACAGCGCGGCCCGGTAGTCGCCTGAGGGCCAGGTGATCGCTCCGCGCTCCAGCCGGGAGATCCAGTTCGCATCGAGCTCGGGGTCACGGCCCGTGGCCGCCTGGACCTGTGCGCATACCCGCTGGGCCGCCTGCGCCTGTGTCCATCGCTGCTCGCGCCTCAGTCGGCGCAGGGTCTCGTTCGCCATCATCCCGCCGTCCGCTGGTCGAGTTGGGCGCCCGGAAGCCTAGCGGGATTCTGCCTAGCTCGTGCCTACAACGTGCCTAGCGGAATGCCCTGTTCGGGGATCCGTTCGCCGGAGTTGACTGAACTCCATCCCCCGCTCAGACAGCCCCCGGGAGAGCCCTCGTGATCACCCACGCAACTACGGTCCGGCGCGACATCACGGACAACCACGGCGAGCAGCAGGCCACGCTGCCGATCGCGCTGCACCGACTCGACGGCACCACCGAGACCACGACCCTGGTCCTCACCCCCGCCGAGCTGGAGGTCCTGGACGCGCAGGTGGATCGGGCGATCGGGATGCGGGAGGCGGGTGCGGGACACCCGGCATGACGACCAAGGCCGCCACCCCGGCACCGGTACACGCGGCCACCATGCGCACCCTGTGCGTCCGTGTCCTCACGCCCAACACCTACCGGATACAGGGCGGCACCGTACAGGAGGCCACAGCCCTTCTGCACGGCTACCTCCAGCTCCTGCTCTGCGAGCGGGACGGTGGCAGCCAAGCCTGTACGGACGCCGGGCTCCTCCTGTTGCACGGACCCGGTGAGGGGCGGCTCGGGGCTTGGATTCACATGCGGGCTCTCGCCCGCGTCTGTCGAGTCCTGCTGGTCGAACGCCAGGTGTCGCGGAATATCAGCGCCGCCGACCGGGCCCCGCAGGACCCGGACCTGGTGGTGACGCAGTGAGGCAGCGGATCGCCGTGATCGTTTACGTGATCCTCTGCAGTGCCGTCGTCGGCAGTCTCCTTTCCGCCACCGAACACTGACCACCCGCCGCTTGCAGCGGCGGGGCACGGCGGCTGCATCCGCACCGTCGAGAAACCGAAGTGATGGAGGCACGTCATGAACCGACCCAAGCCCCAGACGAAGCCGAGCGCGCCCGTGACCGCGGAGGCGGTCCGCCGGCTCCAGCAGCGCGTGACGGCGTTCGCCGCCACCGGCGTCACCCACAACTCCCCGACCACCTACCACCGGTAGGTCCTGCTGGTCCGCAGACAGGTGCGGAGGGGGACGTCCGCTGT
>NZ_JBHWJJ010000044.1:0-57806 GCF_042732005.1 Streptomyces sp. NPDC059851
CTCGGGCGGGGGGCCCGTGCCGCGTTAGGGGCCGGATCAGCCCGCCGCCGGGCTCGGCTGCGGCCGGGCGGGCTCGGGCTCCGGCGCGGGTTCCGGCTTCGCCGGCCGGGCCTCCGCGGGTTCCGCGGGTTCCGCGGGCTCACGGGGCTCCGCGGGCTTGGAGGGCTTCGCCGGCTTCGGTTCGGCCGGCTCCCGCTTCGCCGTCGGCTTCGACGGCGACGGCGACGGGGTCGGCGAGGGCTTCGGCAACTCCGGCGCCACCCACGGCGCCGTCGGCTGCACGTTCTCCGGCCCGCCCGGGGGCGGCTGCCCGATCGCCGCCAGCGCCTGCGCGGCCAGCGGCCCCCGCACCGGTGAGAACCGGGGGTTCGTCCGCACCGCCTCCTGAAGGTGCCGCCGCGCCGATGCGTGGTCGCCCAGGCCCTCCTCGATCATCCCGCGGTGGTAGGCGAAGTCCGCGCTCCGCAGCCCCCGGTCCGCAGCCTTCCGCGCGTACTCCAGGGCCGCCGCGTCATCGCCCAGCCGGTGCAGCGCCCACCCCAACGCATCGGCCACCTGCACGTTCTTGTGCCGCGCCCACTCCACCGTCAGCCGCCGCACCGCCGCCGCCGGATCCCCGTGGTCCGCCTCGAACAGGCCGAGGACCACCGATTCGTTCACCCCGCCGCGCCCGCTCGCGGCCGCCGCCGCCCGCAACATGTCGAACGGCGCCTTCGCCTCGTCCCCGCGCCCCAGCGACTCCAGCAGCTCGGCCAGCTCCAGCGCCAACCGCGGCGACTGCGCCCGCCCCAGCGCCAGCCGGTAGTCCCGCACCGCCTCGCCGCCCCGCCCCAGTCCCGCAAGGGCCCGCGCCCGGCCGCCCAGGGCCTCCGCCCGTGCCGGGTCCGCCCGCAGCGCCCCCTCGTACTGGCGCAGCGCCTCCGCCGGCTCGCCCCGCTCCCACAGCAGCTCCCCGCGCCGGTACAGCACGTACGCCTTCTCCGCCGGGGACTTCGCCGCGGCCGCCGCGTGCTCCAGCGCCACCGCCGCGTCCTCGCGCCAGCCGCGGTCCCGGTACACCTGCGAGGTCTTCAGGTACGCCGTCAGCCCCGGCCGGACCTCGTTCAGCCGCTCCATCGCCTTCTCGGCCGCCTTGTAGTCCCCCAGCCCCGAGTACGCGTCCACGAGCACCGGGTACGCCGTCCACTGCTGCGGCGCCTGCGCCCGTACGAGCTCGCCCCACTTGCGACCGGTCCCGTAGTCCCCGCGGGCGTTGGCCAGCGCGCCCATGCCCGTCATCGCGTCGAGGTTGCCCTTCTCCGCCGGGCGGAGCTCCAGCGACCTCTTCAGCGCCTTCTCCGCCTTCGGGTACCAGGTGGGGTCCGCGGTGCGCCGCGCCTGCTCCAGGTACGCCGACCCGAGCACCGCCCACGACGCCTCGTCCCGCGGATGCGCCCCGATCCACTTCTCCCGGTCCGCGATCAGCGCCGACAGGTCCACCGTCGCCGCCGGCGCCCCCATCCGGACCGCCGACGCGGCCCGCTCCATCGGCCTCGGGGGCCGGGCGTCGTCGCCCGTGCGGGCCGGCCGGATCACCAACGCCCCCACGATCAGGACCACCGCGACCGCGGCCGCCACGAGCGTCTTGCGGCCGGTGAACGTCACGGCCGGCGCAGCCTCCTGCGCTTCCTTGTCGATACGGTCCATGCGCTCACTGTGCGTCAATATGAATGGGCCGTCGCAGTGTCCGAAGCCCACCGCGGGCGTGTTCACACCGATGGCCCCCGGTGCCACGCTGAGCCCATGGAACTCAAGGACGACGAGCTCACCGCACGGCTGCGCACGCGCCTCCTCGAAGGGCTGCCGGCCGAGGCCCTCCTCACCGACCCCCGGGTAACCGCCTCCTACGCCACCGACATGGCGAACTTTTGCCCGGCCGGCACCCCGGCGGCCGTGGTCCTGCCCCGCACCGTGGAGCAGGTGCAGCACGTCCTGCGCACGGCCACCGCCCTACGGGTCCCCGTCGTCCCGCAGGGTGCCCGCACCGGCCTGTCCGGCGCGGCCAACGCCACCGACGGCTGCATCTTGCTCTCCCTGGTCAAGATGGACCGCATCCTGGAGGTCAACACCGTCGACCGGACCGCCGTCGTCGAACCGGGCGTCGTCAACGCCGTCCTCTCACGGGCCGTCGCCGAACAGGGCCTGTACTACCCGCCCGACCCCTCCAGCTGGGAGCAGTGCACCATCGGCGGCAACATCGGCACCGGCTCCGGCGGCCTGTGCTGCGTCAAGTACGGGGTCACCGCCGAGTACGTGCTCGGCCTCGACGTGGTCCTCGCCGACGGCCGGCTCCTGCGCACCGGCCGGCGCACCGCCAAGGGCGTCGCCGGATACGACCTCACCCGGCTCATCGTCGGCTCCGAGGGCAGCCTCGGCGTCGTCGTCCAGGCCGTCCTCGCCCTGCGCCCGGCCCCGCCCCGGCAGCTCGCGCTGGCGGCGGAGTTCCCCTCCGCCGGGGCCGCCTGCGCCGCCGTGTGCGCCGTCATGGAGGCCGGGCTGACGCCCTCGCTGCTGGAGCTGATGGACCGTACCACCGTGCGGGCCGTCAACGCGCTGGGGCGGATGGGCCTGCCCGAGACCACCGAGGCCCTGCTGCTCGCCGCGTTCGACACCCCGCACGCGATCGACGACCTCGCGGCCGTCGCCGCCCTGTGCACGGCCGCCGGCGCCACGGCCGTCGTGCCCGCCGACGACGAGGCGGAGTCGGAACTGCTGCTCAAGGCCCGCCGGATGGCGCTGACCGCCCTGGACACCCTGCGCCCGGCCACGATGATCGACGACGTCTGCGTACCGCGCTCGCGCCTCGCCGAGATGATCGACGGGACCGCCCGCATCGCCCGGGCCCACGGCCTCGTCGTCGGGGTCTGCGCCCACGCCGGCGACGGCAACACCCACCCCGTGGTCTGCTTCGACCCCGCGGACGAGGAAGAGACGCGGCGGGCGCGCGCCTCCTTCGACGAGATCATGGCCCTCGGGCTGAGCCTGGGCGGGACCATCACCGGGGAGCACGGGGTCGGCGTCCTGAAGAAGGAATGGCTCGCCCGCGAACTGGGACCGGTGGGGCTGGAGGTGCAGCGGGCGGTCAAGCACGCCTTCGACCCGCTGGGCCTGCTCAACCCCGGCAAGCTCTTCTGACCGCTTCCCCCGCCCCGGCCCGCGGCGGTGCGGCCCGCGGCTGCGGCCGTCCCGCGTCACAGGTCGCCGTCCGTGATCTCGTCCGACGGCCACGCATCGCGCATCCACAGGTCGTCGGCCGGGGTCGGGGCGAGCAGCTCGGCCAGCGCGGCGTCCAAGCCCAGCAGATCGGCCTCGGAGCCGGGCGGGACCACCCGCAGCGTGCGCTCCAGCCACGCCGACACCAAGGCGGCCGGCGCCTGCAGCAGGGCGTCGCCGTCGGGGGAGGTGAGCGCCAGGCACAGCACCGACCGGTCCTCCAGCTTGGCCGGCCAGATCCGGACGTCCCCGTGCCCGCAGGGGCGGAACACCCCTTCGACCAGCAGCTCGCGGGCGAAGGTCCAGTTGACCGGGGCGCTGGAACCGGTGTGGAAGGTGACGTGGACGGCGTACGGGTCGTCCGCGCGGTAGACCAGCCGGGCGGGGACCGGGACGCTGCGGTCGGGGGACAGGACGAGCCTGATCTCCAGCTCGCGTTCGACGACGGGGTGGTGGTGCATGGCGGCCTCGCTTCGGTTCGGTGTGCGGGGCCGGGTCGTCGCCCCACACCCGCAGAGAGCACCGGTGCGCCCGGGTATGACGCGACTTCGCGCACCGGATCGCACTATGGCGTGAATATTTCGGTGGCCGAAAACAACCCTCCGGAGGGATGTTCGCCCGAAGGCTTGGATTCTCCCGTTACCGGACCTCTCGGGGGGCGGTTCTTGGCTATGGTCCTCCCCTTGCACAAGCCTCAAGCCCACGATCGGAGTTGGGGACATGACGGCCTCCCCTGGTGACGGCGAGCACGCGGCCCGCGAGGGCTACTACCCCGATCCGTCCATCCCCGGCTACGTCCGGTACTGGAACGGCCTGTCCTGGGTGCCGGGCACGAGCCGGCCCGCCACCCCGGCCGACCGGCCCGGCCCGGCCCCGCTGGACGAGACCTCCGTGACCGAGGCGCTGCCCGAACCCGAGCCGGAACCCGAGTCCGAGCCCGAGCCCGGGCCGGAGCCGTTGCCGTCGCCCTCGTTGCCGTCGGCGCGTGCCGCCTGGCAGGCCGATCCGCTGCGCCAGTCGGGCTTCGGCGGCCCGCACGACCACCGGGTGTCCTGGGGCGGCGGCCACGACCCCGCCGGGCGGCCCGAGCCGGAACCCGAGCCGGAACCCGACCCGGGGCACGCGCCCGCACGGCCCGCGGGTACCGCCCCGGGCCGCGGCCCGCACCCGCACCCGGAGCCGCCGGGACGCGCAGCCGCAGCCGCAGCCGGGGTGCGGGGCGCGGACAGCGGTGTCGACAGAGGCCCCGGCAGCGGCCCGGACCGGGTGCCGGGCGCTGTGCAGGAGCGCGGGCCGGGCGTCTCCTTCGCCCGTACCCCGGCCGCATCCGCGGCGGCCGCCGAACGGTACCCGGCACAGGGCGTGGGCATCCTGTCCGCCCGCTCCCCGGTCACCGGCACCGCCACCGGTGGCGCCGCCGCGTCGGTGGCCCCGGCCCCGCCCTGGCCCACCGTCCCCGGGAGCGGCGCCGACTCCGGGATGACCTCCTCGTGGCCCGAAGCGACGGAGCGGCGCTCCCCGGCGGCGCCGGCGGCCCCGTCCGCCCCCCGCGCGGAGCCGCGCCCGGGGGCCCGGCCGTCCCCGCCCACCGCCGCGGGCCGTGGAGCCGCCGTGTTCTCCGAAGCTCCCGAGGCCCCCGCACCGCCCGGGCCCACCGCGCCGGCCACCTCCTCCGTGCCGCCGGGCGTACGGGGCTTCCCCGCCGGGGAGACCCCCTCGTCCGTTCCGGCGCAGGCGTCCCGCCCCGTACCCGAGGCCCCCGCTCCGCACGGCGCTCCGGGGCCCCGGCAGACCCCCGTCACCGCGCCCGCCACCGCAGCCCCGGCGGCCCCCGCAGCCCCTGCCGTTCCCCTCGCCCCCCAGCCCCCGGAGCGGGCCACCGACCGGGCCGTCTTCGAGGAGATGGCGGAGCGGGCCGTGCGCCCGGCCGGGCCGGCGCGCCGGTTCGCGGCCCGCGCCCTGGACACCGTGGTGTTCGGCGCCGTCGCCGCGGCCACCGCCCGGCCCCTCGTACCGGCGGCCACCGCCCACCTCCAGTCCAAGGTGGACGCGGCCCGGGGCACCGGCAGGGTCACCACCGTCTGGCTGCTCGACGCGACCATCACCGGATACGCGGGCGTGGTCCTGGGCGTCCTCGTGGTCTTCGGACTGCTCTACGAGGTGCTGCCGACCGCCCGCTGGGGCCGGACCCCGGGCAAGAGGCTCCTCGGCGTCCGCGTCCTGTCCGCCGCGACGTACCGCCCGCCCGGCTTCGGCGCGGCCCTCTCCCGCTGGCTGGTCGGCGCGTTCCTCGGCCCCGTGGGTGCGCTGTGGTGCCTCACGGACCGGCCCCGCCGCCGGGGGCCGCACGACCGGGCCGCCGGGACGTACGTGGCCCGCTGACCCCCCCCTCGGACGGGCCAGCAGGAGGGGCTCCCCCGAACGGACTCCGCGGCGTTGCGGGGGCGGCGGGGCCGGGTTCGACTCGGGGCATGAGCACCGACCAGCCGCCGCCGGAGCAGCCGCCGGAGGACGATCCGTTCCGCAAGAAGCCCCAGGGCCCGCCGCGCCCGTCGAACGGAACGCCCCCCGGTGGAACACCGCCCGGTGGAACACCGCCCCCGGGAGGTCCGCCGCCCCCCGGCGGCCCGTACGGCGGCGGGCCGGGCGGCGCCGGCCATCCGCCCCCGCCACCCCCGTACGGCGGCGACCCCTTCGGCTCGGGCGCCGGCGGCGGTTACGGCATGCCCGACCCGCTCGCGGGCATGCCGCCGCTCGCCGACTTCGGCAGGCGGCTCGCGGCCCGGCTCATCGACGTGATCGTCGTCGCGGTGCCCCTCGTCCTCATCGTCATACTGGTCGTCGACATCGAATGGTTCAGGGCGGAGGGCGACGCAGCCTCCCGCAACGCTCTGGTCACCATCCTGATCGCCATCGCCGCTTTCGTCCTGTACGACTGGTGGTTCCATCAGAAGAGCGGTCAGACGTTGGGCAAGAAGATGTTGGGCCTGCGCGTCGCGATGCTCAATGACGGAAGCGTCCCGAAGGGCAGCCCCGCCCTGGTCCGCGCGGTCATGATCTGGGTGCCCGGGCTGATCTGCTGCTGGCTCAGCCTGATCTTCTGGTCGATCGCGCTGGTCATCTCCGTCGTGGTCGACAAGCCCTACAAGCAGGGTCTGCACGACAAGGCCGCCAGAACGGTGGTGGTCAGGACGTCCTGACCCCTCTTCTCCGGCGCTGGCGGGCGGTCTGCCCCGGCGGAGCCGCCGGTGGTGCCGGGGCCGCGGACGCGGTGCTCTCCCGGCCGACCCTCAGTGGTGGACGGGTTGTTCGGCAGCGACCGCCCGGGGTTCCGGCACCCGGGCGGCCGCCGCCGTGTCTTCTCCGGCGCCCTCGGGCGCCACCAGCGGCGTGACTTCGGTAACAGTCACGGCCTCCGGCCGGCCGCCACCTGCGGACCCGGGACGGGCAGCGTGCCGGCCGCGGCGGCGCGGGGCGGCGGCGGCGAGCGCGACGAGCAGGCCGAGGACGAGGGCGGCCGTGGCGATGACCGCGACACCCGCTCCGGAGCGGGTCTGCGAGAGCAGCAGCATGGCGATCGTCGAGGCGACGACGGCAGCGGACCCGTAGAGGAACTGGGCGGCGGTCGGGCGCGGCATGGCGGTTTCCGTCCTCGGGGCGGGGTGGGGGGAGTCTGCTCAACTGGGTCGCGCGTCAAGCGACTCTACGATCGGACATGCCCGGACGGAACGGGCCGTAAGCGTGACCTGACCCACGGTGCCCGGTGCACGGGGGGCGCACTGGGTCACACCCCGTCCCACATCGTGGGCACGGCGCGTCCTTCGTCCCGTATGGCTGCGTAACGTCCGGATAGCGGAACTCCCCGACCGCATAGTGCAGTTGTAAGGAAGAAGTCAAGGTCTGTCTTTTCTTTAGACTCTCCGGTCAAATGTCGTCACTTGAGACGCGCGCCGCGCGGAACCCCCCACTCCTACGGAGACGTTCCGACCTGTGTCGCGGCCGCGGGAGGGGAACGACATCAAGTGACCAGCAATTCCTACCGCCGGCGTGCGCTGCGCACGGCGGCCATCGGCGTGACCCTGGCCGCCACCGCGGCCTCCGGCGCCTTCTTCACCGCCGCCCAGGCTCACGAGGCGCCCTCGGCCGCGCCCGCCGCGGACCGCCCGGACCCGACCGCTCCGGCGAAGGAGAAGGTCAAGCACGACCTTGAGGGACCGTTCAGCAAGCAGCAGGCGCAGGCGCGCGAGGCTGCCCTTGACCAGGTGCTGGCGGGCAAGAAGGGCGTGGAGCAGCGGGGCGCCTCCAAGGTCGTCAAGCTGGACGACAAGAAGTACGTCGAGCTCGGCCGCGAGAAGACCGACAAGATCTTCACGATCCTCGTCGAGTTCGGCGACCAGGTCGACAACCAGACCATGTTCGACCCGGACGGCCCGGAGGGCCCGAAGCCCCCGGTCGTGAAGTACGGCGGCACCCCCGGCCCGCTGCACAACACGATCGCGCAGCCGGACCGCGCCAACAACAACAGCACCGCCTGGCGCAAGGACTTCAGCCGCGAGTACTTCCAGGAGCTGTACTTCGGTACGGGCCAGGGCAAGCACTCCCTGAAGACCTACTACGAGAAGACCTCCTCGGGCCGGTACTCGGTCGAGGGCGAGGTCTCCGACTGGGTCAAGATCCCGTACAACGAGGCCCGTTACGGCTCGAACTACTGCGGCCAGAGCAACTGCTCCAACGTGTGGGACACCGTCAAGGACGGCGTCACCGCGTGGGTCGAGGCGCAGAAGAAGGCCGGCAAGACCGACGAGCAGATCAAGGCGCAGCTGTCCCAGTACGACCAGTGGGACCGCTACGACTTCGACGGCGACGGCAACTTCAACGAGTCCGACGGCTACATCGACCACTTCCAGATCGTCCACGCGGGCGAGGACGAGTCGGCCGGCGGCGGTGTCCAGGGCAAGGACGCGCTGTGGGCGCACCGCTGGTACGCCTACGGCACCAACGCGGGCAAGACCGGCCCGGAGAACAACAAGGCCGGCGGTACCCAGATCGGCAACTCGGGCATCTGGGTCGGCGACTACACGATGCAGCCGGAGAACGGCGGCCTCGGCGTCTTCGCGCACGAGTACGGCCACGACCTCGGCCTGCCGGACCTGTACGACACCTCCGGCGGCGGCGAGAACGGCGTCGGCTTCTGGTCCCTGATGTCCGCCGGCTCCTGGCTCGGCGAGGGCAAGGACTCCATAGGCGACCTCCCGGGCGACATGACCGCCTGGGACAAGCTCCAGCTGGGCTGGCTGAACTACGACACGGCCAAGGCCGCGACGAAGTCCACCCACAAGCTCGGTGTGGCGGAGTACAACACCAAGGACAAGCAGGCGCTGGTCGTCGAGCTGCCGAAGAAGAAGGTCAAGACCGACATCGTCGCCCCCGCCGAGGGTTCCTCGCAGTGGTGGAGCGGCATGGGTGACGACCTCAAGAACACCCTCACCCGCTCGGTCGACCTGACCGGCAAGACGTCCGCCGCCCTGTCCCTCAAGGGCTGGTGGGACATCGAGAAGGACTACGACTACCTCTACACCGAGGTGTCCACCGACGGCGGCGCCACCTGGACCGCCCTCGCGGGTACCGCGGGCGGCAAGGCCCTCCCGGTCGACGCCGCGGGCGCCCCGGCCCTGACCGACGTCTCCGGCGGCTGGCAGGACCTGAACTTCCCGCTGGACGCCTACGCCGGCAAGAAGTTCGACCTGCGCTTCCGCTACCAGACGGACGGCGGCGCGGGCGGCAAGGGCTTCACGGCCGACGCCGTCACCGTGACCGCCGACGGCTCCGCGCTGTTCACCGACGGCGCCGAGAACGGCGACAACGGCTGGACCGGCAAGGGCTTCTCGCGCATCGGCGCCGGCTTCACCAAGGAGTACGAGCAGTACTACATCGCGGAGAACCGCCGCTACGTGTCGTACGACTCCACCCTCAAGGTGGGCCCGTACAACTTCGGCTGGGCCAACTCCCGCCCGAACTGGGTCGAGCACTACCCGTACCAGGACGGCCTGCTGATCTGGCTGTGGGACAAGTCCCAGAAGGACAACAACACCAGCCAGCACCCGGGCCAGGGCCTGATCCTGCCGATCGACGCCAACGCCAAGCCGATGAAGTGGTCGGACGGCACCCTGCTGCGCAACAAGATCCAGCCGTACGACGCCACCTTCAGCGCGTACTCGACGGACGCGTTCACGCTGCACAACAAGGGCGAGTCGCTGTTCCTGAAGCCGAAGCCCGCAAACCTGGTCTTCGACGACCACAAGGGCAAGTACTACTACGACGAGAACCCGACCGGCTCGGTGAAGGTCACTGACACCAACACCAAGATCAAGATCGTGAAGGAGGCCTACGACGGTCTCCAGATGACGGTCGAGGTCGGCCCGTCCACCAAGTGATTCGGTAAAATCGCTGGTCACAGCATGATCGGCCGTCGCCCTCTAGCGGGCGGCGGCCGATCGCGTTTAGATGCGGAAGCGACCTGTGTTGACCAGCGTTATTGACATCAAGCTGACGGGGGAGACGTACAGCATGCCTGCAGGAGGTTTCACCAGGCTCCCGAACGGGAGCGTCGTCGTCGCACTGACCCTGCCCAGGCCGGCGGGGAGCAGCGACACGGGACCCGTCCGGGTCCTGGTCCACGCGGCGAACCGGGCCCGCGCCCTGACCAGGCTGCGGAACCTCGGCCTGCGCGCGGTGTACCTGCGCGGCAACACGGAGCCGCCGACCCCGGACGAGGTCACGGCCGTCCTGCACCACCCCGACGGCCTCCTGTGGCGGGCCGTCCCCGACCACGCGGGCGAGCTCTGGCACCCGATACGGACCCTGCTGCGCGGAGCCTGAGCCGCCATCGCAGCGCCCGGCCGCAGCGCCCCGCCGCAGCGCCCGCCGGAGGGGCGGAACGGTCGGCCGCGACGTCCGCGCCACGGGCGGCCCTCGGGGGCCCGCCCCCGGGCGGCCTCAGCCGGCCCGGACGACCGGGGTGCCCACCAGGTCGACCCCGGCGGCCCGCAGCTCGTCCAGGGCCCGCTCCGTGGTGTGCGGGGCCACGCCCGCGGTGAGGTCGAGCAGGACGCGGGTGTGCAGGCCCTCCCGGGCGGCGTCCAGGGCCGTGGCCCGCACGCAGTGGTCGGTGGCGATGCCCACGACGTCGACCTCGGTGACGTGCCGCTCGCGCAGCCAGTCGGCCAGCGGGGTGCCGTTCTCGTCGGCGCCCTCGAACCCGCTGTACGCGGCCGCGTAGGCCCCCTTGTCGAAGACGGCGGCGACGGCCCCGGACGCGACGGCGGGCGCGAAGTTCGGGTGGAACCCGACGCCCTCGGTGCCGGCCACGCAGTGGGCGGGCCAGGAGGTCTCGTAGTCCGGGTCGGCCGGCTGCCGCGCGAAGTGGGGGCCCGGGTCGATGTGGTGGTCGCGGGTGGCGACGACGTGGCGGTAGCCGGCGGTGGACTGCCCGATGAGCTCGGTGATGGCGGCGGCGACGTCGGCCCCGCCGGTGACCGCGAGGCTGCCGCCTTCGCAGAAGTCGTTCTGTACGTCGACGACGATCAGTGCGCGGTGCATGTCGCGTGCCCTTCGGCTCGGTGTGGTGTGCGGCGGCGGGCCCTGCGTGGGGCTCTTCCCCCACCCCGCCCCTTCCCGAAACGGGGCCGCGCCCCGTGGCCGCCCCGCCCGCACGGGGTGCGGGTGTTGGCGGCCGGGGGCCGGCCCCGCGTGGTGGCGGGGCCGGGGCCCGTGGCCTCCTAGACGTACTCGGTCGGGATCACGGCGTCGCCCCGCGACAGCTGCGTCGCGGAGATCGGCAGCCCGGCGCGGGCCTCGCGGTGGCGGTCACGGGCGGCCTGCAGCGGCTCGCGGGCGACCACCTCGCCGCCCTTGACCAGCTGGACCAGCAACTGCCGGTTGGCCAGGGCCGCCGGGACCGGCCCGGTCCCGACCACCTCGGCCTCCGCGACGCCGTCCGCGTCCCGTCGGCGGGCGGCCCACTTGCGGCCGCCGATGGAGGTCTTGCCGCCCGTGGCCTTCTTCGCCACCGGCACCAGCGGTGCCTTGGGGTCGGCGGACTCGGCCCGCGCGACCAGCTTGTAGACCATGGAGCAGGTCGGGTGCCCGCTGCCGGTGACCAGCTGCGTCCCCACGCCGTACGCGTCCACCGGGGCGGCCGCCAGCGAGGCGATCGCGTACTCGTCGAGGTCGGAGGTGACCACGATCCGCGTCCCCGTCGCGCCCAGCTCGTCCAGCTGCTGGCGCACCCGGTGCGCGACCAGCAGGAGGTCGCCGGAGTCGATCCGGACGGCCCCCAGCTCCGGGCCGGCGATGTCGACGGCGGCCCGGACCGCCTCCGCCACGTCGTACGTGTCCACCAGCAGGGTGGTGCCGCGGCCCAGCGAAGCCACCTGGGCGGTGAACGCGTCCCGCTCGGCGTCGTGCAGCAGGGTGAAGGCGTGCGCGCTGGTGCCGACGGTGGGGATGCCGTAGCGGAATCCGGCCGCCAGGTCCGAGGTGGAGGCGAAGCCACCGACGTACGCGGCCCGCGAAGCGGCCACCGCGGCCAGTTCGTGGGTGCGGCGCGCGCCCATCTCGATCAGCGGCCGGTCGCCGGCGGCCGAGGCCATCCGGGAGGCCGCGGCCGCGATCGCCGAGTCGTGGTTGAGGATCGACAGGATGACGGTTTCCAGCAGCACGCACTCCGCGAAGCTGCCCTCGACGCGCAGGATCGGCGAGCCGGGGAAGTACACCTCGCCCTCCGGGTAGCCCCAGACGTCACCCGAGAAGCGGTACGAGGAGAGCCAGTCCAGGGTCCGCATGTCGACGACGGCCCGCTCGCGCAGGAACTCCAGCACGGCGGTGTCGAAGCGGAAGTTCTCCACCGCGTCCAGGACGCGGCCGGTGCCGCCCACCACGCCGTAGCGCCGCCCCTCGGGCAGCCGGCGGGTGAACACCTCGAAGACCGAGCGGCGATCGGCGGTGCCGTTCGCCAGGGCGGCCTGCAGCATCGTGAGCTCGTAATGATCCGTGAAGAGCGCTGTCGACGGCACGTCCACCGGCAGGCCCAGGTCCGCAGGGTTCATGCCAGGGATGCTAGCGCACATTTCGTCAGAGTGACGAAATGTGGGTCCTGTTTGTGCGACGGGCCCGTCACAGTGGCAGCATGGGACGGGTGAGTGTTGCTCCCATTGAGATCGAACGCACCGAATCGGCCGAAGAGGCATCCGCGGTCCCCGAACCCGACGTCCCCTGGGTGACTCTGGTGCACAACGACCCGGTCAACCTCATGAGCTACGTGACGTACGTGTTCCAGGCGTACTTCGGCTACTCCAAGGACAAGGCGCACAAACTGATGCTCGACGTCCACCACAAGGGACGGGCTGTCGTGTCCAGCGGCACCCGCGAAGAAATGGAGCGCGACGTGCAGGCCATGCACGGCTACGGCCTGTGGGCGACCCTCTCCCAGGACCGGATGTGATGGGGCGGACCGCCGGAATGTTCGAAGCCCGCAAGGGCGGCGGGGCCGCCATCGCACTCGACGAGATCGAGATCTCCATCCTGCGCTCGCTGGCCGTACAGCTGCTGGAGCTCATCGGTCCCGGACCCGAGTCCGATGCCGATGCCGACCCGCTCGCCGCCCTCTTCGCCGAGGGCCCCACCGAGCGCCCCTCCGACCCCGCCCTCGCCCGGCTCTTCCCCGACGCCTACGGCGGCGGCCCCGGCCCCGCGCAGGAGGGTGCCGACCCGGACGAGCTGGCGGCCCGGTCGGCGGAGTTCCGCCGCTTCACCGAGAACGACCTGCGCGCCCGCAAGCGCCGGGACGCGCTCGCCGTCGTGCACAGCCTGAACGACCTCACCCCGGGCGGCGACGGGGCGGCGGTGCTGGAGCTCACCGGCGAGCTGCCGCTGCAGTGGCTCGGCGCCCTCAACGACCTGCGGCTGACGATCGCGGCCCGGCTGGACATCACCGAGGACGACGAGAGCACCGCCCTCTACCGGCTGCCCGACGACGATCCGCGCAAGCCGATGGTGATGGCGTACCTCTGGCTCGGCGGACTGCAGGAGACCCTCATCGAGACGCTCTGACGCCCCCTCGGTGAACGCGCAGCACACCCGCGGCGCACCGGCGGCGAACCCGCGCCGAACCCTCAGCAGACGCTCAAATCAGGATAACGATCAGATCACCGCCATGCGGTGATCTGATCGTTTTCTTATCTCTTGTCCTGTTTTTATCGGGCACAGTGCCACTTTTGCTCCCTTCGACCGTCCTCGAACCGTGATAGATCTTCACGACTGCCGAAGGGGCGCCACCCATGTCCCCGCCGGCCTGCTTGAACCGGCTGACCGCCGGCGTGCAACTCCATCCGTATCCGGGGGGATCGAGGACCCGATCCGCAGCCGTCAAGGCGCGGGTCGGCGTGGAGAAAGGCGCACCAGAACATGACCTCAGTGCAGGTCGAGCAACACCACGAGGCACCCGGCGAGGGAACCGGGGCCGACGCCGGGGAGGGGTACCACCGCACGCTCGGCGCCCGCCAGATCCAGATGATCGCGATCGGCGGAGCCATCGGAACCGGCCTCTTCCTGGGCGCCGGCAAGGCGATATCGAAGGCCGGACCGAGCCTGATCCTGGCCTACGCCATCGCAGGCCTGGCCATCTTCTTCATCATGCGCGCCCTGGGCGAACTGCTGATGTACCGACCGGTCTCGGGCTCCTTCTCGGACTACGCCCGCGAGTTCCTCGGTCCGTTCTGGGGATACGCGACCGGGTGGACGTACTGGCTCTTCTGGGTGGTCACCGGCATCACCGAGGTCACCGCCGCCGCCAAGTACATGTCGTACTGGACCCACGACAGCTTCCCGCAGTGGGCCTACGCACTGATCTTCACCGTCATCCTCTACGGCGCCAACCTGATCTCCGTGAAGCTCTTCGGCGAGCTGGAGTTCTGGTTCTCCATGGTCAAGGTCACCGCCATCGTCGGCATGATCCTGATCTGCGCCGGCATCCTCACCATCGGCTTCTCCGACGCCGCCGCCGGCGCATCCTTCTCCAACCTGTGGAACGACCGCGGCTTCTTCCCGAACGGCATCGGCGAGACGCTGATGACGCTCCAGATCGTCGTCTTCGCCTTCCTGGCCGTCGAACTGGTCGGCGTCACCGCGGGCGAGTCCAAGGACCCCGAGAAGACCCTGCCCAAGGCCATCAACACCGTGCCGTGGCGCATCGCCGTCTTCTACGTCGGCGCCCTCATCATGATCATGTCGGTCATCCCGTGGTCCAACTTCAAGGCCGGCGAGAGCCCCTTCGTGCTGGCCTTCGAGAAGATGGGCCTCGGCATCGGCGCCGCGATCGTCAACTTCGTCGTCCTGACCGCCGCCCTGTCCTCCTGCAACTCCGGCATGTACTCCACCGGCCGCATGCTGCGCGACCTCGCGCTCAACGGTCAGGGCCCCCGGTTCTTCACCAAGCTCACGAAGAACGGCACGCCGCTGGTCGGCACCACCTTCTCCGCCGGCCTGATGCTCCTCGGCGTCTGGATCAACTACGTCGCCCCCGGCAAGGCCTTCGACTACGTCGTCTCCTTCGCCACCATCTCCGGCATGTGGGCCTGGATCGTCATCCTCGTCTGCCAGATCCGCTACCGGGCCAAGGTGCAGCGCGGCGAACTGCCCGCCTCCCCCTTCCGGACGCCGGGCGCGCCCTGGACGAGCGCCCTCTCCCTCGCCTTCATCGGCACGGTCATCGTGATGATGGGCGTGGACGCCGACGCGCGGGTCTCGCTGTACTGCGCCCCGGTCTGGGCCGCGATCCTCGGCGTCTCCTACCTCGTGCTCAAGCGCCGCAACCCGGCCGGAGCCGCGTTCAACAAGGTCGGCAGCAAGACCTCCTGACCGGCGCCCGACCGGCGGCGACCAGCGCCCTGACCGGCGCGCCGATCGCCGCCCGACCGCGGCCCACGGGCCACCTGTCCAGCATGCGGGCCCCCGCGTACCACACCTCGGTACGCGGGGGCCCGCATGCTTATCCTGTCGCTCATGCTGACCCTCACCCAGGCCCTGTACGACCAGATCGTCGCGCACGCGCGCAAGGACCACCCCGACGAGGCGTGCGGCGTCGTGGCCGGCCCGGCGGGCACCGGTCGCCCCGAGCGGTTCATCCCCATGCTGAACGCGGCCCGCTCGCCCACGTTCTACGAGTTCGACTCCAAGGACCTGCTGAAGCTGTACCGCGAGATGGACGACCGCGACGAGGAACCCGTGATCGTCTATCACTCCCACACCGCCACCGAGGCCTACCCCTCGCGCACCGACGTCACCTACGCCAACGAGCCCGGCGCCCACTACGTCCTCGTGTCCACCGCGGACACCGACGGCCTCGGGGAGTTCCAGTTCCGCTCCTACCGCATCGTCGACGGCGTCATCACCGAGGAAGAGGTCGAGGTCGTCGAGGCCTACTGACCAGGATGTGAGCCGGATATGTCCACGATGCGGGATCACACTCCAAAGGCCGGACCGGGAATCGTTAACATGACCGCATGGTTCCTCCCGACGTGAGCATCGAGACGCCCGGCAGACTGCTGCTCGTGGCGCGGCTGCACGTCGACCTGTGCCGCCTCGCCAGCAGCATCTGTCCTGCCGCCTGAGCACCGCAGCCCCTCGCGCGGGGGCCTTGAGCCGCGCCCCCTCAACCCCTCCCCGCACCACTTCACACTGGAGCCTGCCATGGCCATCGAGGTCCGCATCCCCACCATCCTCCGCACCTACACCGACGGCGAGAAGGCCGTGACCGGTGAGGGCGCCACCCTTTCCGAGCTCTTCGCGGACCTGGAGACCCGGCACAAGGGCATCGAGGAGCGACTCATCGACCAGGCGGCCGGCGGCAAGCTGCGCCGCTTCGTGAACGTCTACCTCAACGACGAGGACGTCCGCTTCCTCGACGGCATCGCGACCCCCCTCAAGGACGGCGACAGCGTCACCATCCTCCCCGCGGTGGCCGGCGGCGCCGCCTGATGCGCTACGACTCCCCGCTCGCCGCGGTCGGCAACACGCCGCTCGTCCGGCTGCCCCGGCTGTCGCCCTCCGAGGGCGTCCGCATCTGGGCCAAGCTGGAGGACCGGAACCCGACCGGCTCGATCAAGGACCGCCCGGCGCTCCACATGGTCGAGCAGGCCGAGAAGGACGGCAGGCTGTACCCGGGCTGCACGATCCTGGAGCCCACCTCCGGCAACACCGGCATCTCGCTGGCCATGGCCGCGAAGCTCAAGGGCTACCGGATCGTCTGCGTCATGCCGGAGAACACCAGCCAGGAGCGTCGCGACCTCCTCACCATGTGGGGAGCCGAGATCATCTCGTCGCCCGCGGCGGGCGGGTCCAACACCGCGGTCCGGGTGGCCAAGGAGCTGGCCGCCGAGCACCCCGACTGGGTGATGCTCTACCAGTACGGCAACCCGGACAACGCCGGTGCCCACTACGCCGGCACCGGCCCGGAGATCCTGCGCGACCTGCCGTCGATCACCCACTTCGTGGCGGGCCTGGGCACCACCGGCACCCTCATGGGCGTCGGCCGGTACCTGCGCGAACACAAGCCGGACGTGAAGATCGTCGCTGCCGAGCCGCGCTACGACGACCTCGTCTACGGCCTGCGCAACCTCGACGAGGGCTTCGTCCCCGAGCTGTACGACGCCTCCGTGCTCACCACCCGCTACTCGGTGGGCTCCGCGGACGCCGTCACGCGCACCCGCGAGCTCCTCCAGCAGGAGGGCATCTTCGCCGGCGTCTCCACCGGGGCCGCACTGCACGCGGCGATCGGCGTGGGCCGCAAGGCGGTGGCCGCCGGCGAACCGGCCGACATCGTGTTCGTCGTCGCCGACGGCGGCTGGAAGTACCTGTCGACCGGCGTCTACACCGCCCCGACGACGGAAGCGGCCATCGAAGCCGTCCAGAACCAGCTCTGGGCCTGACGCCGACCGGCTCCGCCCGCCGCCCGAGCCGCCCGAGCCGCCCGAGCCGCCGGGCCGCGCGACGCCCCGCGCGGCCCGGCCGGACACGCCGGACACGGGGTGCGCGCGCTGCGTCGCTGCGTCGCTGCGGTGCCGGGGTGCGGGCTACCCGGACAGCAAGTCCGCCAGGACCGCCGCGTGGCTCGACTCCGGATCGCGGACCGCGGTCAGCAGCGTCACCGTGCCGCGGGCCGCGAGCCCCCGCAACCGCTCCAGTTCCTCCGCCGCCTCCGGGGCCGCCAGCTCCGCCTCGTACCGCTCCCGGAACTCCTCCGGCGTTCCCCCGCCCCCGTGGTACCAGGTCCGCAGCTCCCCGGACGGGGTCACCGCCTTCGGCCACTCGTCCACCACCGCCGCCGCCTTCGCCAGGCCCCGCGGCCACAGCCGGTCCACCAGCACCCGCACCCCGTCCGCCTCCGGCTCCGGCGGATCGTAGACGCGCCGCACCCGCACCCCGCCCTCTGCCGCTGCCATCAGCCGCCTCCTCCGAGCCCCTTGACCTCGTCCCACACCGCGGGGTCCAGCATCCCCAACCGGGTCCGGAACTCCCACACCCACACCTCCGACGGCCGGTCCGCCTCCAGGTAGCCCACCCGACCCGGCGTCACCCCGACCGTCCCCGGCGGCAGCGGGATCACCCCCGCCCGCCGGTCGTCGTACTTCCCGGTGATCCACGCGACCCGCGCCCGGTGCCCCCGCACGGACGCCGCCGCCAACACCAGGCACGACCGCCCGTCCGCCAGCGTCCACAGCTCACCCGCCCGCGGCCGCGGCGCCGGACCCGGCCCGTGCGGCGGCGGTGCCCGCCGGTCGATCCCCGGCCGACGCCCCGCGACCAGCACCAACAGCATCACGGCGACCACCGCGAGGGCGGCGGGCCACCAGGACGTATCCATAGTCCGACGGTAGCCGCGCCCGCCGCCCACGGCACGCAACCACCCCCGGACGGCCCCGGCACGCCCGTGCACCCCGTCGCTCCCCCGGGTGACAGCACAGGTGATTCCCCCCACAACGGCCTGCCGCGGAGGAGCGACCCGACGTTTCGCGCCTTACGCTCGACCCACGCACGGCCCGCATTCCGTCCACGGACCGTCCCCGGAGGTTCTCGCTCCATGAAGCTCACCGTCGTCGGCTGCTCGGGGTCGTTCCCGTCCGCGGAATCGGCCTGTTCGAGCTACCTCGTCGAGGCCGACGGCTTCCGGCTGCTCCTCGACATGGGCAACGGCGCCCTCGGCGACCTGCAGCGCCACTGCGGCCTCTACGACCTCGACGCGATCTTCCTCAGCCACCTGCACGCCGACCACTGCATCGACATGTGCGCCTACTTCGTGGCCCGCTACTACCGGCACGAGGGCGGCCGCTGCGGCACCATTCCCGTCTACGGCCCCGAGGGCACCGAGAAGCGCCTCACGACCGCGTACGAGGACGTCCCCGACGAGCGCTCGATGAGCGAGGTGTTCGACTTCCGCACGCTCAAGTCCGGCACCTTCGAGATCGGCCCGTTCCAGGTGCGCACCGAGCGCGTCAGCCACCCGGTCGAGGCGTACGGCATCCGCATCGAGCACGGCGGCCGCTCGCTGGCCTACTCCGGCGACACCGGTGTCTGCCCCGAGCTCGCACAGCTCGCCGACGGCGTGGACCTGTTCCTGTGCGAGGCGTCCTTCACGCACGGCAAGGAGGACATCCCCGACCTCCACCTCAACGGCCGCGAAGCGGGGGAGTACGCGCACCGCGGCCGCGTCGGCCGGCTCGTCCTGACCCACATCCCGCCGTGGACGGACCCCCGGCAGAACCTCGCCGACGCCCGCGCCGTCTACGCCGGCCCGGTCGACCTCGCACACGCGGGCGCCGTCTACGAGGTCTGACGCGTCCGACCCCGGCACCGCGGCGGCCCCTGCGGCCCGCACGGCCGCCCCGACGTACGGCGGAGCCCCCGCCCTCCCTTCCGGGAGAGCGGGGGCTCCGCGGTGTACGGCAGCCGGCTGCGCCTACTTGGCCTCGGCCTTCTGCAGCTCGGCCAGTTCCTCGTCGGACTCGCGGCCCGGCGTCGGCAGGTTCCACTTGGTGATCGCGAACCGGAAGATCGCGTAGTACAGGACCGCGAAGCAGAGGCCGACGAGTGCCAGGCCCCACGGGTTGGTCGCGATGCCGAGGTTCAGGAGGTAGTCGACCAGGCCGGCGGAGAAGCCGAAGCCGTCCTTCATGCCGAGCGCCCAGGTCAGGGCCATCGAGACACCGGTGAGCGCCGCGTGGACCGCGTACAGGACCGGCGCGATGAACATGAACGTGAACTCGATGGGCTCGGTCACGCCGGTGACGAAGGAGGTCAGGGCGAGGGAGAACATCATGCCGCCGACGGCCTTGCGGCGCTCGGGCCGGGCGCAGTGGACGATCGCGAGGCAGGCCGCGGGCAGGGCGAACATCATGATCGGGAAGAAGCCGGTCATGAACTGGCCGGCGGTCGGGTCACCGGCGAGGAAGCGGGCGATGTCACCGCTCTTGCCGTTGTACTCGCCCGCCTGGAACCAGGGGAAGGAGTTCAGCAGGTGGTGCATGCCGATCGGGATCAGCGCGCGGTTGGCGACGCCGAAGATGCCCGCGCCGACGGCGCCGGAGCCCACGAGCCACTCGCTGAAGCCGTGCAGACCAGTGCCGAGCACCGGCCAGATGAGGCCGAAGACGATGCCGATCAGCAGGCCGGCGAAGGCGGAGAGGATCGGGACGAGGCGGCGGCCGCCGAAGAAGCCCGCCCAGTCCGGCAGCTTGGTCCGGTAGAACTTCTGGTACAGCAGGGCGACGACGATGCCCATGACGACGCCGCCGAGGACGCCCGCGTTGACCGGGGCCTCGACGTTCACGATCTTGCCGTCGACCACCTTGGCGACCTTCGGCAGGTTCGAGTCGGTGAAGGTGGCGAGGACGTTCTTGAAGACCAGGTAGCCGGTGACCGCGGCCAGCGCGGTGGAACCGTCCGACTTCTTGGCGAAGCCGATGGCGATGCCGACGCAGAACAGCAGGGCCATGTTGCCGAGGATGGCGTCGCCGCCCGCGGCCATGTACCCGCCGAGCTTCTGGACGAGCTCGGGCAGCGACTTGTTGGCCAGCATGTCGTCCTGGCCGAAGCGGACCAGGAGCGCGGCGGCGGGCATCACCGCGACGGGCAGCATGAGGCTGCGGCCGATGCGCTGCATGACAGCCATCGCGCCGGCGCCCTTCTTCTTCTCGGCCGCGGGGGCGGCAGCCGTGGTCACAACTTCCTCCAGGGGGCAAGGCGCCGCCAGAGGACACGGGGACGGCGACGTCTTCGATCGGGGGTGGCGCGGGCCCCGGAAAACTGGCCCGCGCGTGGTCTACACCAATGGCGTGGTGTAGACCAGTTGTAGCACGGTGAGGGTTAGATAAGGAACCTTCGATTTTTTGTGGCGTGCGCCACATCCTCCACGGCTCCCTCCGGGAGCCGCCCCCTCCCCGCCGCCCCGAACCGGAACAAGTCCGAGAGCCTGGATCGGGCCGGCCCGGCCGCCTCCGGGGCAACGGGCGGAACCACCCCCGGGGCCGGTCTACGCCTTCGTGTTCTCCTGCTCCATCCGGTCGATCTCCTCGTCCGACTCCCGCCCGATGGTGGGGAGGTCGAACACCGTGATCGCGAACCGGAAGATCGCGTAATACAGCACCGCGAAACCCAGGCCCACCGGGATGATCAACCACGGCTTCGTCGCCAACCCCCAGTTGATGACGTAATCGATCAGCCCCGCCGAAAACGTGAACCCGTCCTTCGCACCCACCGCCCACGTCACCGCCATCGACACACCCGTCAACAGGGCGTGGACCACGTACAACGCCGGCGCCACGAACAGGAACGAGTACTCCAGCGGCTCCGTGATCCCCGTGACGAACGACGTCAGCGCCACAGACAGCATCAGGCCGCCCACCTCCTTGCGCCGCCGCGGCTTCGCGCAGTGCGTGATGGCCAACGCCGCCGCCGGCAGCGCGAACATCATGATCGGGAAGAAGCCCGTCAGGAACAGCCCCGCCTCCGGGTCCCCGGCCAGGAACATGTTGATGTCACCGTGCACCGTCGTCCCGTCCGGCTTGGTGTAGCTGCCGAACTGGAACCACATCGGCACGTTCAGGAACTGGTGCAGGCCGACCACCAGCAGCGCACGGTTCGCCACCCCGAAGATCCCCGCACCCCACGAACCCAGCCCCACCAGCCAGTCCGAAAAGCCCTCCAGCCCACTACCGACCGGCGGCCAGATCCACAGGCACAGCGCCGCGAACCCGATCGCGACGAACGACATGATGATCGGCACCAGCCGTCGACCGTTGAAGAAGCCCAGCCAGTCGACCAGCTTCACCCGGTGGTACCGCTGCCAGAACCACGCCGACAGCAGACCCATCACGATGCCGCCGAACACCCCCGGATTCTGGTACGTGAACTCCACGAACGTGTCGTTCGGTCCGATGCACCCCGCACCGATGTCCCGCGTGTCCCGCGGGCACTCATCGGGGAACGCGTGCAGCACCCCCCGGTACACCAGGAAACCCGCCACCGCCGCCAGCGCCGTCGAACCGTCCGCCTTCTTCGCCATGCCGATCGCCACGCCGACGCAGAAGAGGAGGGGCAAGCCCAGGTCCGGGTTCAACAGCGCGCCCCCCGCCCCCGCCATCACCCTGGCCACCGCCTGCCAGTCCAGGCCCTCCGCACCGAACACGTCCGGCTGCCCCAGCCGGTTGAGGATCCCCGCCGCGGGCAGGACCGCGATCGGCAACTGCAAACTCCGCCCCATCTTCTGCAGACCCTGGAACAAGCCGTTCCACCCCTGCTGCCGCGGCGCTGCGGCCGCGCTGCTCGCACTCATCGGCTACCTCCCTGGCGGGCCTGTTTGAGGCAGGTGCACCCCGTGCGGCACACTGGTGTAGACCACTTCGGTGCGGTCCCACACGCCCGCACCAGAAGGCAGGTTGCCGCTGACCGTCATCCTTCGGTACGAGCGGCACCCGCGCTCGCGTAGCTGGGCCAACAGTGGGCTACCGTGACAAACCGGAGCGCACTGGCCGGACCAGGGCCGCCGAGACTCGTTCTTCGACAGAACTCAGGGAGAGACACATGGCCACCAAGGCTGAGAAGATCGTCGCCGGGCTCGGCGGCATCGACAACATCGAAGAGGTCGAGGGCTGCATCACCCGCCTGCGCACCGAGGTCGCCGACCCCGGCCTCGTCGACGAAGCCGCCCTGAAGGCCGCCGGCGCCCACGGCGTCGTCAAGATGGGCACCGCCGTCCAGGTCGTCATCGGCACCGACGCCGACCCGATCGCCGCCGAGATCGAAGACATGATGTGAGACCACCCGCCGCGGCCACCCCGCCGCGCCGGACGCGCCGGACGCGCTGACCGCCGCAGACCACCGCAGACCCCGTCCCGAGCACGCCCGCCCGGCCGACGGGGTCTTCGCGTACCCCCGCACCCACTAGGCTCGGACCCATGTCACGCATCGACGGCCGCACGCCCGAACAGCTCCGCCCGGTCACCATCGAACGCGGATGGAGCAAGCACGCCGAGGGCTCCGTCCTCATCTCCTTCGGTGACACCAAGGTCTTCTGCACCGCCTCCTTCACCGAAGGCGTCCCGCGCTGGCGCAAGGGCAGCGGCGAAGGCTGGGTCACCTCCGAATACTCGATGCTCCCCCGCTCCACCAACACCCGCGGCGACCGCGAATCCGTACGCGGCAAGATCGGCGGCCGCACCCACGAGATCTCCCGCCTCATCGGCCGCTCCCTCCGCGCCGTCATCGACTACAAGGCCCTCGGCGAGAACACCATCGTCCTGGACTGCGACGTCCTCCAGGCCGACGGCGGAACCCGAACCGCCGCCATCACCGGCGCCTACGTCGCCCTCGCCGACGCCGTCGCCTGGGGCCAGCGCAAGAAGCTGATCAAGGCCGGCCGCAAGCCCCTCACCGGCACCGTCGCCGCCGTCAGCGTCGGCATCGTCGAAGGCGTCCCGCTCCTCGACCTCTGCTACGAAGAGGACGTACGCGCCGAAACCGACATGAACGTCGTCTGCACCGGCGACGGCCGCTTCGTCGAGGTCCAGGGCACCGCCGAAGGCGAACCCTTCGACCGCAAGGAACTCAACGCCCTCCTCGACCTCGCCGCCGGCGGCTGCGCCGACCTCGAAGCCATCCAGCGCAGCGCCCTGGCCCAGGAGCTCTGACCGGACCCGGGCCGCCGCGCCCAGGCCGCCGCGCGAGCGGCGAGAACCGCGGGCCGCGCTCCTGCGTCCTCGTGATCAACGGGTGCACGGCACTGCCACCGTGCACCCACAGCCAGACCACAGACACACAGACAGCCGTGCATCCACACATCCGTGTTCGTGAGGGGACCCGCATGAAGCTCCGCATAGCCGCCGTCGCCGTGGCCGCCGCACTGACGCTCCCGGCCCTGACGGCCTGCGACGCGATCTCGACGGCCATGGACTGCGCCAACACGGCCGTGGCCATCACCGACGGCGTCGGCGAGCTCCAGCAGTCGGTCTCCAACGCCGGCAACAGCCCGCAGGACGCCCAGAACGCCCTCAACAAGATCGAGCAGAACCTCAAGAAGATCGGCGACCAGACGGACAACACCGACCTGGGCAAGGCGATCGACTCGATGAACACCGCGGTCAAGAACGTCCGCGACTCCATCCAGAGCGGCAACAAGACCCCGGACGTCACCCCCGTCGCCGACGCCGCGAAGGAAATCTCGAAGGTCTGCACCCCCAGCTGACGCCGGCCCGGCCAGGACGAACGGCGGGCGGAAGGGTGCCGTGACGGCGACGCGATAATGGACGCCATGACCTCGACGCCCTCCGCCCCCCGCCTCGTCCTCGCCACCCGCAACGCGGGCAAGGTGGCCGAGCTGCGCCACATCCTGTCCGCCGCCGGCCTGCCGTACGAGCTGGTCGGCACGGACGCGTACCCGCACGTCCCGGACGTCAAGGAGACCGGCGTCACCTTCGCCGAGAACGCCCTCCTCAAGGCCCACGCCCTGGCACAGGCCACCGGCCTGCCCGCCATCGCCGACGACTCCGGCCTCTGCGTGGACGTCCTGAACGGCGCCCCCGGCATCTTCTCCGCCCGCTGGGCCGGCACCCACGGCGACGACAAGGCCAACCTGGACCTGCTCCTCGCCCAGCTCTCGGACATCGCCGACGAGCACCGCGGCGCCCACTTCGCCTGCGCCGCGGCCCTCGCCCTCCCGGACGGCTCCGAACGCGTCGTGGAGGGACGCCTCCAGGGCTTCCTGCGCCACAGCCCGGCCGGCGCGGGCGGCTTCGGCTACGACCCGATCTTCCAGCCCCTGGAGGAGACCCGCACCACCGCGCAGCTCACCCCGGACGAGAAGAACGCCATCTCCCACCGCGGCCAGGCCTTCCGCGCCCTGATCCCGGTTATCCGCGAACTCCTGGGCTGACGGTCGGACCGCGGGAACGCCACGGGCCCCGTGCGCTGGTGCGCACGGGGCCCGTGTGCGTTGTGGTGCGGTCGGGGGGACTCGAACCCCCACGGGTATTACCCCACTGGGACCTAAACCCAGCGCGTATCGCCTATTTCGCCACGACCGCGACAAACTGGCCAATTTGGACATCTGGCCCGGTGTTGCTGCGGCTAGTCTACGGCCCGGACGTTCCGATGGGCGACAGGCCTCCGGCGTCCTCCCCGGCACCAGGTGCTGGTGATCGCATGGCAGTTGGGGCAGAGCAAGCGGAGGTTCTCACGCCGGTCGTCGCTCCAGTCGCCGTTGATGTGGTCGATCTCCAGTGTCATGGGGCGGCCCCGCCATGAGGGTGTCACGCCGCATCGGTCGCAGCGCTCGGGCATGCCGACCTCTCCGAGGGCGCGCCGCAGCAGACCCGTCTGCGTACGCCGCGTCCCGTCGTGCTTCACGAGGATGTTCGCGGCTGGCTTCAGTGGCGTTGGTCCGGGCTTGCCGCGCTGGTGGCCTTGTCCGAGGAAATGCTCGGTCGAGAGGCCGTCCTCACGGATCCACCGCTTGAGGGAGGCGCGCTGACTGCCGGAGACGGCTATCCCCAGCCGCCGTAGCGCCTCCGCCAGTGAGTGCGAGGCGGCAACCGCGTCGCGCAGGGTCGTGCTGTCGGGCCTCGTATGGCGTTGGTGCTTCCGGCGGCCGAAGTGGGAGATGTCGATGCCGAATTTCCGGAACCGCTCTCTGAGGTAGGAGTCGAGCCTGGGGTACCTCTTGGTGCCCAGGAAATCGATCGCTTCGTCCATGCTCGTGCACCGGGTCGCGGCTTCGGCGAGGCGCTCCCGCGTGTAGCCCGCGCCCGTCATGACCGACGCCCCTTGGCGCGACCCCGGTAAGTGTCCGTGGTGGAGTGGCAGTTGGGGCAGAGGAAACGCAGGTTCTCGCGGCGGTTGTTGCGCCAGTCGCCGTCGATGTGGTCGACCTCCAGGGCGAGCGGTTCTCCCAGCCACACGGCCCCGATGCCGCAGTCGGCACAGCGCTCCTCGATGCCGGTCTCCAGCAGGGCGCGCCGCAGGCGTGTGTTCGGCACGCGCCCGGCGTGCAACGAGCGGTCCTCCTGCAGGATCTCGTCCGCGGACCGACGGCGCCGGTTGTCCCGCATGCGTTCGGTGCGGCGGGGCTGGGTGAAGTGTGAGGTGTTGATGCCGAAGGCCTTCACCTTGCGGCTGATGTGGGTGTGGTGACCGCCCACCGGGTCGAGTCCCAGGCGGCGCAGGACCTCGTACATGCTCGTGGACGCGGCGACGGCCCCGGCGAGCACCTCCCGCGTCCACTTCACCCCGTCCCGCTCGAAGTGGGAGGTGTCCACCCCCAGCTTCCGCATGCGGTCGTGGACGTACCGGCGTGTTCCGCCGTGCGGGTCCGCGCCCAGCTTCGCCACCGCCTCGCTCAGTGTCCGCGACGTGCGCGCCGCCTCCGTGAGTCGTTCCCGCGTGTACCGGGTCGCCGGCATGGGTCACCCCGCCCTTTCGCTTCCGCTCTCGTCACCGCCCGTGTGTGCGGCTCCCGGACGGAGTAACGAACCGCTGGGCGAGACGTCACGTCCGATAAGCGGAACGGCCCGCACCGGTTTGGTGCGGGCCGTTCCGGGGCGGACGTCAGATGCCCAGGTCCTTGATGATTTTGGCGACGTGGCCGGTGGCCTTCACGTTGTACAGGGCGCGTTCTACCTTGCCCTCCTCGTCCACGATCACCGTGGAGCGGATGACCCCGGTCACCGTCTTGCCGTACAGCTTCTTCTCGCCGTAGGCCCCGTACGCCTCCAGGACCTGCTTCTCCGGGTCGCCGACGAGGGTGACCTTCAGGTGCTCCTTCTCGCGGAACTTCGCCAGCTTCTCCGGCTTGTCCGGCGACACGCCGATGACCTCGTAGCCGGCGCCGGCCAGCACGTCCAGGTTGTCGGTGAAGTCGCAGGCCTGCTTGGTGCAGCCCGGGGTCAGTGCGGCGGGGTAGAAGTACACGATCACCTTGCGGCCCTTGTGGTCGGCGAGCGAGACCTCGTTGCCGTCCGCATCGGGCAGGGTGAAGGCAGGGGCGGTGTCGCCCGGCTGGAGTCGCTCGCTCATCTCGACAGTCTCCTCGGGAGGTGGATCGCTACGGCACGAGACTAAGCTGACAGACTGTCCATGGCGGATCACGCCCCCATGCGACCAGACCATGGGCACGACCACGACGACGGAGGCAGCGCGGTGCCGGAAGCCAGGACCCCCGCACAGATCGAGGCGGACATCGTCCGCCGCCGCGAGCAGCTGGCCGAGACGCTCGACGAGATCGGTGTGCGCCTGCACCCGAAGACGATCGTCGGGGACGCGAAGGCCAAGGTCGTGTCGACGGTCGACCACACGGCGGGGCGGGCGGTCGTAGTGGTGAACCGCTTCGTCACGGACGTGCGGGACGGCCTGCGGGACGAGGACGGTGCCCCCCGCTTGGACCGGATCGTGCCGGTCGCCCTGCTGGCCGTGGGCGTGGTCGGACTGATCGTGGTGTCGGCGCGCCGCAAGCGCTGACGACCCTGCGGCGGACAGGTCGGGCGCGGGCGGGTAGTTTCGTGGCGTGAGCGACAACACCAACACCACCACCCACGACAAGCTGCCCATCCGCATGCTGCACGACCGCGTGCTCGTGAAGTCCGACACGCCCGAGGGCGAGCGGCGCTCGGGCGGCGGGATCCTGATCCCGGCGACCGCTGCCATGGGCAAGCGGCTGGCCTGGGCCGAGGTGGTCGCGGTCGGGCAGAACGTGCGCAGTGTGGAGCCGGGCGACCGGGTGCTGTACGACCCCGAGGACCGGGCCGAGGTCGAGGTGCGGGGGGCGACGTACGTGCTGATGCGCGAGCGGGACCTGCACGCGGTGGCGTCGGAGCGGCTGGAGGGGTCGAAGGACTCCACCGGTCTCTACCTCTGATCGTTCGCCTCTGATCGTCCCGCCTTCCCGATCGTTCCGGCCCGGCCCTGACCGGTTCCCGTCCGGTCTGTTTCCCCTCACCCCCACCCGCAGCCGCACGCAGCCGAAGCCGCACCCACAGCCGCAGCTGCAGTCGCGTCGCGGTCGGCCCGTGGGCCGGTGACCTCGGTCACCGGCCCTTTCGCCGTTCTCCCGCTTTGCTACGGTGGGGAGCGGACCACCCCGACGAGACGCGCCGTACCGGGTTGACGACAAGACGACGCACCCCCGTTTCCGCTCTCGTTTCCGGAGGTGTCCGTCGTGGCGTGGGTTCTCCTTCTCGTCGCCGGTCTGCTCGAAGTCGGCTGGTCGATCGGCATGAAGTTCACCGACGGGTTCACCCGGTTGTGGCCGAGCGTGTTCACCGGTGCGGGGATCGTCGCCAGCATGGTGCTGCTGTCGTACGCGGCGAAGACCTTGCCGATCGGGACCGCGTACGGGGTGTGGGTGGGCATCGGTGCGGCCGGGGCCGCGGTGCTGGGGATGGTCGTGCTCGGTGAGCCGGTCACCGCGGCCCGGGTGTTCTTCGTCGTGCTGTTGCTGGTGGCCGTGGTCGGTTTGAAGGCGACCTCCGGGCACTGAGCGTCCGGTACGCCGCCGGCCTGGCGCCCGCGGGCCGTCACTCCAGGTATTCGGAGGGCGGACGGGTGCGGGTGCGGGGGAGTGGGCCTTCGCCCGTGCCGCCCGGGGCGCCGGTGGTCCAGCCGCCACCCCCGGTCCCGCCGGTGACGGTGCCGCCGGTGGTCCCGCCTTCCGCGGTCCGACCGCCGGTCGTCTGCCCGCCCTGCTGCTGCCGCTGGTCCTGGTCCTGGTCCTGGTCCTGGCCTTGGTTCTGTCCCCGGTCCTGGTTTTCGTCCCGCCCCCGGTCCTGGTCTTCGTCCTGCTGCTGGTCCTGTCCGTCCCGCGGTCCGGTCGGCAGGCCGGGGCGGTCCGGTGGGAGGGGCGTGCCGGGGGTGGGCCCGCCGGGCTCCTGGGGGGTTTCCGGTGCGAAGGGCGGCGGGGTACTGGCAGCGCCGGGTTGGAGGTCCAGGTCGAAGTCGACGGGGTCGGTCGCCTCCAGGGCCGTCTTCGTGTATTGGGCCCAGATCCGGGCCGGGTAGCCGCCGCCTCCGATGCGGGCCTGGCCGAGTGCCCCGTACAGGGACTGGGGGGTGCCGGTGTCGGGGTCCTGGCCCATCATGGCCACGACGGTGACCAGGTTCGGGGTGTACGCCGCGAACCAGGCGGCGCGGTCGAGTTCGGCGGTGCCGGTCTTGCCGGCGGCCGGGTGCCCGGCGGCGAGGGCGGCGGTGCCGGTGCCGTTGTCGACGACGCTGATCAGCATGGAGGTGGTGGTGTCGGCGGCTTCGCGGCTGACGGCCTGCCGCGGGGTGCGGTCGGGGAGCGGGACGGTGTCGTCCCCCTTGGTGATCTTTTCCAGGAAGGTGTACGGGGTGTACTGCCCGTGGTCGGCGAGGGTCGCGTAGGCCTGGGTCATGTCGAGTGCGCTGGCCTGCATGGTGCCGAGGGCCATGGCCGGGGTGGCGGTGAAGTTCGGGGTGCTCTCGGGGATGCCGAGGGCGGTCGCGGTGCGCTTGACCTTGACGGTGCCGACGTCGACGACCATCTGGGCGAAGACGGTGTTGACGGAGAGGTCGGTGGCGGTGGTGACGGGGATGGGGCCGTAGCTGATCTGGCCCTCGTTCTCGGGTGCGTACGGGATGCGCGTGCCGACGACGCGGCGTTTGTTGTCGCCGTTGTAGAGGGTGCCGGGGGTGATCGGGCGGCCGTCCTGGGTGCGGGAGTCGTTCTGGACGGCGGAGGCGAACACGAACGGCTTGAAGGTGGAGGCCACCTGGTAGTCGTGCCGGGTCGCGTTGTTGACGTACTGCTTGGTGTAGTCGATGCCGCCGTACATGGCGACGACCTTGCCGGTGGCCGGGTCGATGGAGGTGGCGCCGGCGCGGACGAAGCGGTCCACGGGGCGCTGTTCGGGGTCGAGTTTGCTGACCACGTGGTTGTCGACGGCGTCGACGAGGGCGTTCTGGCGGCGGCGGTCGATGGTGGTGGTGATGCGGTAGCCGCCTTCGGCGAGGGTGTTCTCGTCGAGGATCTCGTGTTCGGTGATGTAGTCCTTGATGGCTTCGACGAGGTAGCCGCGTTGGCCGGAGAGGCCGGGGGCGGCGCGGACCTTGCCCGGTTCGGGGAAGCGGATGGCGGCGCGGTCGGTTTCGGTGAGCCACTTCTTCTTGACCATGCCGTCGAGGACGTAGTTCCAGCGGGCGAGGGCGCGGTCGCGGCTGCGGGGGTGGGTGATGACGTCGAAGGTGCTGGGGGAGTTGAGGAGGGTGGCGAGGTAGGCGCCCTCGGCGGTGGTGAGCCGGCCGACGTCCTTGTTGTAGTAGGCCTGGGCGGCGGCTTGGATGCCGTAGGCGTTGCGGCCGAAGTAGCTGGTGTTGAGGTAGCCCTCCAGGATGTAGTCCTTGGACTTCTCGCGGCCCAGTTTGATCGCGATGAAGAATTCCTTGACCTTGCGCTTGATGGTCTGTTCCTGGCCCAGGTAGTAGTTCTTGACGTATTGCTGGGTGATGGTGGAGCCGGACTGCTTGCCCTTGCCGGTGAGGGTGTTCCAGGCGGCGCGGAGCATCGCCTTGGGGTCGACGGCCCGCTCGGAGTAGAAGTCCCGGTCCTCGGCGGCGAGTACGGCTTCCTGCGCCGTGCGGGGGATCTGGGAGAGCGGGACGTTGACGCGGTTGATTTCGCCGTCGTGGGCGAGTTGGGTGCCGTCGGAGTACAGGTAGACGTTGGACTGGGCGGTGGCGGCGGCGTTCGCGGGTGGGATGTCGACGAGTAGGTAGCCGGCGACGAGGGCGCCGCTGAGGAGCAGGGCGAGCAGGAGGGCGCAGCCCATGACTCCGCGCCAGGTGGGGGCGAGGCGCCGCCAGCCGGTGTGCGGGCGCTCGGAGTTGGGTGCGGTCCGCTGTCCGGCGGGGGGTGGTGCGGGGTGCCCGGTGGGGGCGTCCGGGTTACGAGGGGTCCAGCCAGGGGGCGGTGACTGGTGGCTCATTGCCGGGACTCCTCGTAGCTGTTCGAAATATCCGGATCTGTACTCCATGCTGTCTACCCGATGGCTGGGCATTCCGCCTTGGACGGGCGTAATTCGGTCGCATGGATCGCTCCTCCGCACTAAGCTCGCGCGGCTTCGACCGGGGCACGGACGACGTGGGAACGACGCGGGAAATCGGAGGGATACGGTGCGCCAGCGGGTGGGGGTGCGGGCGCGGCTCTACCTGGCCGTCGCTGCCGGGGGGTTGAGGCGGTACGCCACCTACGGAACGGCGACGGCGGCAGGGGTGTTCACGAACACCGTCTTCGGCTTCATCCTGGCGTACACGTACGTCGCGCTGTGGGACGAGCGCCCCGGTCTCGGTGGTTACGACCAGGCGCAGGCCCTGACGTTCGTGTGGGTGAGCCAGGCGATGCTGGCGGCGACGGCGCTGATGGGTGGGGGGTTCCAGGAGGAGCTCCAGGAGCGGATCCGGACCGGGGACATCGCGGTGGACCTGTACCGGCCGGCGGACCTGCAGATGTGGTGGCTCGCCGCGGACCTGGGGCGGGCGGCGTTCCAGTTGGTGGCGCGGGGGGCGGTGCCGCTGGTGGCCGGGGCGCTGGCCTTCGAGCTGGCGCTTCCCGTCGATCCGCTGCGCTGGCTGCTGTTCCTGGGGTCGGTGCTGCTGGGGCTGGTGGTGAGTTTCGCGCTGCGTTTCCTGCTGGGGTTGGCGGCGTTCTGGCTGATGGACGGGGCCGGGGTCAATCTGATGGCCACGGTGGCCGCGATCTTCTTCTCCGGGATGTTGCTGCCGCTGACGGTGTTCCCGGGTGGCTTCGGGGAGGTGGTGCGGGTGCTGCCGTGGTCGGCGATGCTCCAGGTGCCGCTGGACGTGCTGCTGGGCCGGTACGCGGGGGCTGGGGACGTGGCGCGGGCGCTGGCGTTCCAGGCGGGTTGGGCGTGCGTACTGCTGGCGCTCGGGCGGCTGATGCAGTCGGCCGCGACGCGGAAGGTGGTGGTCCAGGGTGGCTGAGGGGGTTCGGGGGGTTCCTGGGTTTCCGGCGGGGCGGGGCGGGCGAGCGGTGGAGGGGTTGCGCGGCTACGGTCTGATCGCGGCGATGTGGATCCGGTCGACGATGGCGTACCGGGCGTCGTTCGTGCTGTCGACGGTCGGGAACGCTGCGATCACGCTGCTCGACTTCGTCGCGATCTTCCTCATGTTCTCGCACGTCGACGCGCTGGGAGGGTTCACCCTGCCCGAGGTCGCGCTGCTGTACGGGACCTCGGCCGCCTCGCTCGGGCTCGCCGACCTGCTGCTCGGCAACCTCGAGCGGGTCGGGCTGCGGGTCCGTGACGGCTCGCTGGACACGATGCTGGTGCGGCCCGTGCCGGTGCTCGCGCAGGTCGCGGCGGACCGGTTCGCGCTGCGCCGGCTGGGCCGGGTCGTGCAGGGGCTGGGGGTGACGGCCTGGGCGGTGGCGGTGCTGGACGTGGAGTGGACGTTCGCCAAGGCCCTGCTGCTGCCCGTGATGGTCGTGGCCGGGGCGGCGATCTTCGGGGCGGTGATGGTGGCCGGAGCGGCGTTCCAATTCGTCGCGGGGGACGCGGCGGAGGTTCAGAACTCCTTCACGTACGGCGGCAACACGATGCTGCAGTACCCGCCGACCATCTTCGCGAAGGACCTGCTGCGCGGGGTCACGTTCCTCGTGCCGCTCGCCTTCGTCAACTGGCTGCCCGCGCTGTACGTGCTGGGGCGGTCGGACCCGCTGGGACTGCCGGGGTGGCTCGCGTTCATGAGCCCGGTGGTGGCGTTCGCGGTGCTCGTGCCGGCGTCGCTGGCCTGGCGGGCGGGCCTTCGTTCGTATCGGAGCACGGGGAGCTGAGGCGTGGTGGACGAGGAGGGAGACGAGGGCATGGACGGGGCCGCGGAGGTGCTGATCGAGCTGGACGGGGTCGAGAAGGTTTTCGACGTCCGGCGCCGGGCCGGCCTGGTGCGCCGGGAGAAACACCGGGTCAGGGCCGTGGACGGGATCAGCTTCCGGGTGGCGCGGGGTGAGGTGGTCGGCTACATCGGGCCCAACGGAGCCGGGAAGTCGACCACGATCAAGATGCTGACCGGCATCCTGACCCCGAGCGGGGGCCGGCTGCGGGTCGCCGGCATCGACCCGGCGCGGGAGCGGATGCGGCTGGCCCACCGCATCGGGGTGGTGTTCGGGCAGCGCACCACGCTGTGGTGGGACCTGCCGCTGAAGGACTCGTACGGGCTGGTGCGGCGGCTGTACCGGATCCCGCGGGCCCGCTTCGAGGAGAACCTGGAGCGGTGCGTGGACCGGCTGGACCTGGGCCCGCTGCTGGACGTGCCGGTGCGGCAGCTGTCGCTGGGGCAGCGGATGAGGGGGGACGTCGCGGCGGCGCTGCTGCACGATCCGGACGTGTTGTACCTGGACGAGCCGACGATCGGGCTCGACGTGGTGAGCAAGGCGAAGGTGCGGGGATTCCTGCGGCAGCTGAACCGGGAACTCGGCACGACGGTGCTGCTGACCACCCACGACCTCCAGGACATCGAGCAGCTGTGCGAGCGGGTGATGGTCATCGACCACGGGCGGCTGATGTACGACGGGGCGCTGGCCGGGTTGCATGCGGCCGGGTCGGTGGGGGAGAGCGAGCGGATGCTCGTACTGGACCTGGAACGGGAGCTTCCGGCGATCAGCGTGCCGGGGGCGCGGGTGGTGAAGGTGGAGGGGCCGCGGCAGTGGTTGGCGTTCCCGGCGGGGGCATCGGCGGCGCCGCTGGTCGCGGAGGTGGCGGCGAAGTACCCGCTGTCGGACCTGTCGGTACGGGAGCCGGACATCGAGGACGTCATCGCGCGGATGTACGCGGGGCGGGGGTGAGGCGCGCTTCGTCCGCGGACGGTCCGGGGGTTGCGGTTCGGGCGATGCGGTTCGGGGGATGCGGTTCGGGGGTTGCGGTTCGGCCCCGTACGACGGTGCCGTGCGGTGGGGACTTCGTAGGGGGTCCCGGCCAGGGATGAATCAGGGGCGGATCAGGGGACAAGACGGGGGTCCGGGCCGTACAACTCCCGTGTCGGGCTGCATAGGCTGGACCCCATGACTGACGAGGGGCCGCAGAAGCCGTTGCCGGAACTCAGGGCGTCGGATGCCGACCGGGAGCGGGTGGTGGAGCGGCTGCGCGACGCCGTCGCCGAGGGCCGGCTCGACATGGACGAATTCGAGGAGCGACTGGAGGCTGCGTACACATCGCGCACCTACGCCGAACTGGAGCCGCTGACCAAGGACCTGCCGGCGCCCGGGGGTGCGACGGTCGGCGTGTCGTTCCCGGTGGCGGGGGCGGGGGAGGACCGCTCCTGGGCGGCACGGGTCGGCGTCGGGAGGCCCGAGGGGGCCTCCGGCACTGCCGTGGCCGTGATGGCGGGGTTCGAGCGCAAGGGCAACTGGACCGTTCCCGAGCGCTTCGACGCGGTGGCGTTCTGGGGCGGGGGCCAGCTCGACCTGCGCGACGCGTACTTCGCGGAGCGCGAGGTGGTGATCAACTGCGTCGCGATCATGGGTGGGGTCGAGGTCATCGTCCCGCCCGGCGTGGAGCTCGACGTACGGGGCGTCGGGATCATGGGGGGCTTCGAACAGAAGGGCGCCGCGGGCCCGCCGGCGCCGGGCGCCCCGCGGGTGGTCGTGACGGGCCTCGCCTTCTGGGGCGGGGTGGAGGTCAAGGTCAAGCCGCCGAAGACGCCGAAGCAGCCGAAGGGCCCGGAGGGGCTGGGCGGCCCGAGCCTGCGCAAGGAGCTGTGAGGGCGGTGAGAACGGCGCGCCGGGCGCGCCGGGAACTCTTCGGGCGCGCGGGGAGTCGGATCCTATGCAGACAAAACCGGCGCCCGGGGGAAGGCAGGAGCACGTGAACGACCGCACCGCACCCGAAGGCGGCGCCCCGGCCGGCCCAGACCCGGGCCGCGGCCCGGGGACGGGCCACCCGGGCCCGGATCCCGGCTCCGGGGCGAGCAGTGCTGCCTCCGGGGCCGGCTCGGCCTCCGACTCCGACTCCGGCTCGGGGACGGGCGGTCCCGGCCCGGGAACCGGATCTGGCGCCGGCCCCGGCCCCGGCACCCCCGAACCCGGTGCCGGCACCCCCGGCTCCGGTGCCGGCACCCCGGAACCCGGTGCCCCTCCCGGCTCGGGAGCCGGGGCGGCCTCTGGGAGCGGCCCCGGGCGTGGCGCGGAGCCTGGGCGTGGCGCGGATTCCGGGCATGGCGCGGATTCCGGGCGTGGTGCGGGCGCCGGGGCGGGAACCGGCCGTCACTGGGGCGCCCACTCCGAGCCGGGGCCCGACCCCAGACCGGACCCCGATCCCGACCCCGATCGCGATCCCAGTTCCAGTTCCGACCCCAGCCCTACCCCGAAGCCCGGTAGGGGTGCCGGTGCCGAGAGTCCCGAGGTCGGTGCCCGCCCGGCGGTCGGCCCGCGGCCCGGGGCGGGAGCCGGAACTGGCGCAGGGGCGCGCACCGGCACGGTGCTGGCCGTTGCCGGAGGCACCGGCACCGGCGGCGGCGGCCGGGGCGACAGGTCGGCGGCCCGCACCGCCACCCTCAGCGGCTTCGTGTTCAGCGCGGCGGACGAGGAGCGCAGGCGCGGCGTACGCCGGATGAAGGCCACCGCCACCGGCCTGCTGCTCCTGGTCGCGCTGGTGTACGTACTCGCCACCTGGGCGGAGCACACCGGCGCCAGTGCCTGGGTCGGCTACGTCCGGGCTGCCGCTGAGGCGGGCATGGTCGGTGCGCTCGCCGACTGGTTCGCGGTCACGGCGCTGTTCCGCCGCCCGCTCGGCCTGCCCATCCCGCACACCGCGATCATCCCGACCAAGAAGGACCAGTTCGGTGCCTCGCTCGGCGAGTTCGTCGGCGAGAACTTCCTCTCCTCGGCCGTGGTCCGCGCCCGCCTGCACGCCCTCGGCATCGGCCGGCGGTTGGGGGTCTGGATGGCCGAGCCCGCGCACGCCGACCGGGTCACGGCCGAGCTCGCCACGGCGTTGCGCGGGGCCTTGACCGTACTGCGCGACTCCGACGTCCAGGCGGTCGTCGGGGAGGCCATCACGCGGCGCGCGGAGTCCGCCGAGATCGCGCCGGGCATCGGCAAGACCCTGGAACGGGTCGTCGCGGACGGCGGCCACCACAGGGTCGTGGACCTGGTGTGCGCGAAGGCGCGCGACTGGCTGGTGACCCACGGGGACTCGGTCATGGGCGCCGTCCAGGGCGGTGCGCCGGGCTGGACCCCGCGGTTCGTGGACCGCAAGGTCGGCGAGCGCGTGTACAAGGAGCTGCTGCGCTTCCTCACCGAGATGCGGGACATGCCGCAGCACCCGGCGCGCGGGGCGGTGGACCGGTTCCTGACGGACTTCGCGGCCGACCTCCAGGCGGACACGGACACCCGGGTGCGGGTGGAGCGGCTCAAGGTCGAGATCCTGGAGCGGGAGGAGATCCAGGACGTGATCGCCTCCGCGTGGACGGCGATCCGGTCGCTGATCCTGTCGGCGGCGGAGGACGAGCGCAGCGAGCTGCGGCTGCGGGTGCGGGCGTCGCTCCTGTCGCTGGGGGCGAGGCTGGCCACGGACCAGCGGCTCCAGGACAAGGTGGAGGGGTGGATAGAGGGCGCGGTGGTGTACGTGGTGACCACGTACCGGGCGGAGATCACCTCGCTGATCACGGAGACGGTGGCCGCATGGGACGCGGAGCAGACCACCCGGAAGATCGAGGCCCACATCGGCCGCGACCTCCAGTTCATCCGCATCAACGGCACGGTCGTCGGTGCCCTGGCGGGGCTCCTGATCCACACGGCGTCCCGCGTGCTCGGCGCGTAGCGCGACGCGCCGGGGGCCCTCCCGCTCCACCCGACGCCCCTCTCCCGGGAGCTGGGCGGCCGCCCCTCCACGGCCTTCCGGCCCGACCGCCGAGGAGGGGCGCCCGTCCCGCCGTACGCGAGCGGCTGCCTGGTGCGTAGCCCGTCGACAGCTGCGCGATCCGGCCGCACCGGCGGGTCGGGGGCGGGGGCGGGGACGGCGGCCGGCGATGTGGCTGCTGCGCAGTACCCGGCCTCGGGGTGCCCGGAGGCACGCCGACCCGCACCTCCGGGCCACCTCCGGGTGCTGCTCGGGCCGGGGCGGGGAGGGCCGGCGGGTCCCCGCTCCCGGTGCTCAGCTGCGGTCGGCCACGGCCCAGGCGGTGGCGGCCACGACCGCGGTCGCGCCGAGCACGGCCGGCCATGCCCCGACCTTCTTAGCCAGTGGGTGCGCACCGGCGAAGCCGGCCAGGTACAGCGCCCCGAGCCCGGCCGCCGCGGGGACACCGCCGCGCCGGTGCCACTCGCGTCCGGCCGCGATCCCGGCCGCGCCCAGTACGACACCGCCCAGCGGGCGCTTCTTGGTCCACCGGGCGACGGCGTAACCGCCGACCAGCCCGGCGGCCGCCACTGCGGAACTCGGTACCCGCGCCATGCCCAACTCCCTCGTACGTTCGTCGAATCGAATCCGTGTATCGGTGTGTGCGTGTGCGGCGCGCCGCACCATCCGCGCCGGGGGCGGCGGGGTCCGTGCTCCGGTCCCGAGCCCCTGCCCGCCGTGCACCCGTGCGCACACCGGTCGCGCCGCAGGGCCGGTGCGCCGGCCGGTTCGCCCGTCGGACGTAGGCCGCCCGTACGTGTGTACGCCGCGTCGCCCGCCCTACGAGGCTAACGCGGCCGCTTCGGCACCCGGCGGGCGGCAGCCAGTGCCCCGAGCACGAGCACGACCCCGCCGATCACCGCATCCGGTACGGCCTCTTGCACGGCATTGGGCAGCAGCGCCACCACACCCAGCACGAGGAGGAAGGCGAGCGCGCACCGGCCGGCCGCCCGAAGCAGTCTGTCCACGGGCTGCTCAACGCCGCTGCCCCGTCCGCCGACACGGAGGCGGGGAGGGGATTTGTCGCCCACTCGCCGGATCCGTGCGATACGCGCCCCGTGGTCCCGGACGGGCATACAGTCGCCCTCCCACCCCAAACGGGACGAAGAGAGAGGCGGACATCGTGATCTGCTACGGAGAGGCCGTCCTCGATCTCACGGACGAACTGGTCGACGCCTACGCCGAGGTGTTCTCCGCCCCGCCGTGGAACGAGGGTGCGGAAACCATTCGCCAGTTCGCGGCCCGCCTGCACTCCGACAGCCGGCGCCCCGGATTCCGTACGGCGATCGCCCAGTCCGCCGCAGGCGTAGACGGCTTCGCCACGGCCTGGCTCACCCCGGCCGCCCTCCCCTCGGACCGCGGGTACGCCCAGGTCGCCAAGCAGCTCGGCCCCGACCGGGTACGGGACCTCCTCGCGGGCGCGCTGGAGATCGACGAGCTCGCCGTACGACCGTACGCGCGCGGCCGCGGCACCGGCCGCGCCCTGCTCGCCGAGGTCATCGCCGACGCCCCGGACCGGCGGGCCTGGCTGCTGACCTCCCGCCTGGCGACGGACACCGTGGCCACGTACCGCCGCCTGGGCTGGCACGAGGTCACCCCCCTCCCGGGCACCCGCACCACGGCCGTCATCGTCTTCCTCTCCCCGGATCACCCGGGCCGCTAGAAGGACCGCCGGGCGGGCCGGACGGGTTGGACGGGCCGGACGGCTCGGTATGGGTCGAGAGGTCGACACGTCTTGAGGTCGACACGTCTTGAGGTCGGGGCAGGTCGGGGCCGCCCAGGCGTCCGGCCGTTCCCGGGCGGGCATACCGCCGGCATGATCACACCGAACCCGCACCGCCGTCCCGGTCCCCGACCGCAACCCCGTCCCCGCCCCCTCCTCCGTCCCCGGGCACGGGTCGGCACGCCCACCCCGCCCCCGCCCCCGACCCCGTTCCGCAGGCAGCTCAACCTCGCCACCCGTCGCCAGCTCACCGCATCCGGCGTCCCGGACGGCACCGTCACCTCCCGCACCCGCCCCGGCGGCCCCTGGCAGCGGTTACTGCCGCGCGTGTACCTCCTGCAGACCGGCCCCCCGGACGACCACCAGCGCGCCCTCGCAGCCGTCCTGTACGCAGCCGAGCCGGCCGCGGACCCGCTGTCCGGTACGACGGCCGCCCTCACCGGCGGCGCCGCCCTGGCCCTGCTCGGCATCCGCGACGCCCCCCGGACCCCGGCCGAGGTCCTGGTCCGCGCCCCGCGCCGGCCGGCCGCCACTCCCGGCGTCCGGCCGGTGCCGACCGCCCGCTGGCCCCGGACGATCACGGTGGCGGGCATCCCCTCCACCCGGCCGGTCCGCGCGGCGGCCGACTTCGCCTCCCGCGCCACCGACCCAGACCGGGTCCGCGCGGTCCTCGCCCACGTCGTCCAGTCCAGCTGGTGCCACCCGCAGGACCTGTACGCCGAACTCCGCACCGCGCGGCTCCTGGGACGCCCGGCGATCCGCGCCGCGGCGGCGGAACTCCTGGCGGGGGTCCGCTCCCCGGCCGAAGCCCGGGCGCGCGAGGCGCTCGACGCGACGGACCTCCCGACCCCGCTGTGGAACGCCCGCCTCCACACCCCGGACGGCACCTTCCTGGCCAGTCCGGACGCGTACTGGCCGGGCGAGGGCGTGGCCCTGGAGATCGACTCGGCGGAGTACCACTACACCCGCGACGCCTGGCAGGCCACCCTCCGCCGCCGGCTCCGCCTGGAGGCCCACGGCATCCTGGTGGTCAGCGCGACCCCGTCGATGGTCCGCGACAGCCCGCACGAGGTCACACGGGCCCTCCGCACCCTCCTGACCTTGGCCGCGTCCCGCCTCACCCCACCCACGGCCACGGCCCGCGGCCACCAACAGCTGGAGTTCCCCTTCGGGTGCTGATCAGGCGGCGTACGTCGGGCCAACGCGTTCGACGCAGGTCACGCCGTGTGGGGTCGGCCGTGGCATTCGGCGTAGGGCTTGGTCGAGGTGCACCAGCAGGCGGCGTTCGGGGCCGGGGGCCAGGGGGTTGCCTTGCCCCGGGCGGCCAGGGTCGTCGCGTACTCCGGGAGGAGGGACGGGGAGGCCGGGGAGGTCTTCTCCGATGCCGCGAACGCCTCGTACGAGGGGACGCTGGCCGTCACGATGCCGAGGTTCGTCGTGCCGGAGGCGGCCAGGGCGCGGAGGGACGTCTCGATCTGGGCCAGGTGCGCCTCGTGCGAGGGGTATTCCGCGGCCAGGGTCGGGTAACTGGTCAGCAGTTCGGCCAGCTCCCGCTGCGGCCAGTGCAGGATCGCCACCGGGAAGGGGCGCGACAGGGCGGCGCGGCGGTCGCCCAGCTCCGCGCGGAGGCGGGCGATCTCGGCGCGGAGCTCGGCCGGGTCGTCGGAGCCCAGGGCCCAGATGCGCTTCGGGTCGTGCAGCTCGTCCAGTGGGATCGGGCCGGTGTGGCGGGTGTCGGCGACCATGTCCCAGTCGTCGTGCGGGAGTCCGAGCAGGCGGCGCACCCGGTGGCGGCCCGTCAGGAGGGCCGTGGTGGCCGGGGTCAGCGGGGCGGCGTCCGAGATGAGGAGGGTGGCCGCCTGGGTGAAGCACTCCTCCGAGTCGATCAGCTCGTCGTGGGCCTCCAGGGCCTCCGCGATGACCTCCCAGGGGGCCGGGTCCGAGGGGCCCGCGGCCCGGATGCCCTGGATGAGGGCGCGCGCCTCGGGCTCGTGCCCGTATTCCCACAGGTTCGCGGCCTGAAGCGCCTTGATCAGGTGGACGTTGGCGGGTTTGCCGGCCAGGAGCTGGTCGTAGAGCGCGCTCGCCCGTTCTCGTGCGTCGGCCAGTTCGAGGTGGGCCGCGGCCTGGAGCAGCAGCGGCTCCTGGTCCTCGGGGTAGCGGGTCGCCGTGCGGATCAGGCGCTCGGCTTCGGCGATGTGCTCGGCAGGCGTGTCGGGGCGCATGGTTCACACCGTACTGCTGCTGGTCTGTTGGCGGGGGAGGTCTTAAGGTGCGCCCCGTGCGGGATCACATGCGTGTGGTGGTGCACGGCCGCGGAGCGGGGTCCTACCGGGCCGGGTTGAGGGGCTTGCTGTGGGTGGCGGCCGAACTGGCCGTCACGGGGGGCGTGGTGGTGTTGCTACTGGTCGTGCACCAGGTGTGGTGGACCAACCGGCTGGCGGCTGCCTCGGCGGAGCGGCAGGTCGCGGCGTTGCAGAGGGGGTGGGCGGCTGGGGCGGGGGACCGCGGTTCCGGGCCTGGGGGGTCCGGGGGCGCCGGGGGGCTCGGAGGGTCCTCGCCTGCGCCTGCGCCTGCGCCTGCGCTTTCGCCCTCGCCTTCGACGGCGCCTTCCGCTTCGGTTCCGGCTGCTGGTGGTTCTGCCTCGGCTGGGGCTGCCGGTGGTCCAGGGGTGCCGCCGTCGCCGGGGGCTTCTTCCGCGTACGGGGTGCTGCGGATTCCACGGCTCGGTGTGGTCGTGCCCGTCGCGCACGGGGTCGACAAGCGGGCTGTGCTCGACAAGGGGTACGCCGGCCACTACCCCGGTACCGCCCAACCCGGCGCGGAGGGGAACTTCGCACTGGCCGGGCACCGCAACACGCACGGGGAGCCGTTCCGGTACATCAACCGGTTGAGGGTCGGGGACGAGCTGATCGTCGAGGTGCGCGGGCGCACGTTCACGTACGCCGTGCGCAAGACCCTGGCCGAGACGAGTGAGCGCGATGTCGGGGTGATCGCGCCGGTGCCGCGGAGTGCGGTCCGGCCGGAGCACGGTTTCAGCGAGCCCGGCGCCTACATCACGCTCACTACGTGTACGCCTGAGTACTCCTCCAAGTACCGGCTCGTGGTGTGGGGGACGCTCGTGCGTTGACGGCCGGTGTGGGCGCTGACCGGTTAAGTCGGCTGGTGGGTGCGGGCGTTGTCGGTGGGGGTGGTTAGTATCGGGGGTGGGATCGCCGCGTCTGTACGGGCGTTGTGCGTTGTGCCTTGTGCGCTGTGCTGCGGCGGGCTCGTGACGTTGAGCGTTGTGCGTGAGTGTGCGCGACTGCGCGACTGCGCGGAGTCGAGTGGGCGAAAGGGGGTGGATTCGTGGACGGGCAGGGCGACAAGCGTTGGGTGTCCTCGTGGTCCGCCTCTGCGGCCGGTGCTGTCGCGGCGCGGCTGGCGCCGCTGCTGCTGCTCGCGGGAGCCCTCTGGCTGTTCGCCGGAGAGAGCGGGCCGGGTGCCGTCGTGGTCGGTCTGGCGGCCATCGCCGCCGCCGTCACCATGGGGGTCGCAGCCCTGGTGGCGCGCCTCGTACGGCCGGTGCCGCCGCACCGCATACGTACCGCGATCCGTGATCGCGAGCAGCGTACGGCGTTCCTGCCCCAGCGTGATCCCGATGCCTCCGGCCGGTCACGGCCCAGGGCGCCCGGCCGTCTTGTCCTGACGGCCGCGTAGGGACGCGTAGCGTCGCTGCTCCTCCCCTCCCCTTGCTCCGGCCCCATGGTTTGGCCGGCCTGGGCTTTTGCTGTGCGTCCCTCGTGGGTCGTCGCGCCGAAACGCATGTCCGTCTTCGACGTTCGACGAGACCCTTCGGAGGGCCCGCGTGTCCGTTTTCGCTGATCTTGTTGTCGAGCTGGGCCGGCTTTTGGAGCCGGTGCTGGCCGAGTCCGCGACCGCTGCGGCGATCGTGCTGTTCACCGTCCTCGTGCGGCTCGCCCTGCACCCGCTGAGCCGGGCTGCCTTCAAGGGCGCCACCCCGGCGGCCGGGTGCCTGCCGATGCTGCTGCAGTTGCCGGTGTTCCTCCTGATGTACCAGGCCTTCACCTCGCCGGGTGAGCTGCTGGACCACCGGCTGTTCGCGGCCCCCTTGGGTGCGCGGTGGGGTGATGCGCTCGGCGCCGGGGGTGTGTTCGGGGCGCAGGGGGTGGTGTTCCTCGCGCTGTTCGCGGTCATCGCGGTGGTTGCCGCCTGGAGTGCGGTGCGGGGGCGGCGGACCGCTGCTCTGGTGGGAGCGGCTGCTGCCGGCTCTGGTTCTGGTTCTGGTTCTGGGGTTGGTACTGGTTCTGGTTCTGGTTCTGGTGCCAGGGTCGGTGCTGGTTCTGGTTCCAGGGGTGGTGCCGGTGCTGGGTTCGGTGTCCGTTCCGGTTCCAAGGCGTCGGCTCCGGGTGCGGTGGGGGTCGAGTTGAGTGCGGAGCAGCAGGAGATGTTGCGTCGGATGGGGGGCGTGCTGCCGCTGTTGTCGTTCGGGACGCTGATCACCGCCGCCGTGGTGCCGTTGGCCGCCGGGGTGTACCTGGCGACCACCACTGCCTGGTCCGTCGCCGAGCGGGCTTGGCTCCAGTACCGGAAGGAGCGGGGCGAGGCGGTGGGCGGGGCTTAGGGCGTCGCCGTCGTGCTCCGGGTCCGGCGTTCCAGTCCGTGAACAGGGTCTTGCGGATCGGTCGGGTGTCTTGGAGGATCAGCCAATCCTCCGATGGCCGCACCCCATCGTCCGGCCCGGGGCACGCCCGTGGGCCGACCACCTTCGACCACGGGAGAATGCCCATGAAGCTGCTGCGTGTCGGACCGGTCGGGGCGGAGCGCCCCGCGCTGCTCGACCACGACGGGGCCCTGCGCGACCTGTCCGGCCTGATCACGGATGTGGACGGTGCCCTGCTCGCCGACGCCTCCGTGCTGGGCCGGGTACGGGAGGCGGCGGCGTCCGGGGCCCTTCCGGTCCTGGAGGCGGAGGGGCTGCGGATCGGCGCGCCGGTCGGTCGTACCGGCAAGGTCGTGGGCATCGGGCTGAACTACTTCGAGCACGCCGCCGAGATCGGTGCCGAGCCGCCCGCCGAGCCGATCCTGTTCCTCAAGGCCGCGGACACCGTGGTCGGTCCGGACGACACCGTCCTGATCCCGCGCGGCAGCGTGAAGACGGACTGGGAGGCCGAGCTCGGTGTCGTCATCGGCAGCACCGCCCGCTACCTGGCCACCGACGAGGAGGGGCTCGCCCATGTGGGCGGGTACGTGCTCGTGAACGACGTCTCGGAGCGCGAGTTCCAGATCGAGCGCGGCGGCACCTGGGACAAGGGCAAGAACTGCGAGACCTTCACCCCGCTCGGCCCCTGGCTGGTGACCGCCGACGAGATCCCGGATCCGCAGGTGCTGGACGTCAGGCTGTGGGTCAACGGGGAGCTCAAGCAGGACGGCAACACCGCCGACCAGATCTTCGCGGTCGGCGAGGTCGTGCGCTACCTGAGTCAGTTCATGACGCTCCACCCCGGCGACGTCATCGTCACCGGCACGCCGGCGGGCGTCGCCATGGGCCAGCCGGAGCCGAAGCCGTATCTGCGGGCCGGCGATGTCGTGGAGCTGGAGATCGCGGGGCTGGGGCGGCAGCGGCAGGTGTTCAAGAGCGCGTAGGGGGCCGGGCGCTGGGCGGCGGGCGGTTGGGCGCGGGGATGGGCGCGGGGATGGGCGCGGGGGATGGGCGTCGGGGGCTGGCGGCTTTCGCTTCGGGGTACGGGCTTCGGCCCGGCGTTCACGGCCCGGAGTCGGGGCCGGCTCGGGCGCAGCGGGGTGGGCCTGGACGGTCCGCCCCGCTGGGCCCTGGGCGTCGCCCGTCAGCCCTTGGCTGCCGTACGGCGGCGGCGTCCGGCGTAGAGCAGGCCCGAGCCCGCGCCCAGCGCGGCCGCGCCCGCTCCCGCCGCGACGGCCAGCTGTGCGTTGGCGCCCGTGCTGGCCAGCGGGCCGGAGCTGCCGGGCGGGGTCGCCTTGTCGGCGTCGTGGGAGCCGGTTCCGGAGCCGGTGTCCGAGGCGGACTTGGCGGTGGAGCCCTTTCCGCCGCTCTTGTCGCCGTCCTCGCCCCCGTCCTTGGCGTCCTTGCCGTTCTTGTCGCCCGTGGCCTTGTCCTTGGCGCGCGCGACGTGCTGGCCGTTCTTCAGGAACTCGGTGCGGTCGGCGGGCGTTCCCTTGAGGGCGGCGAGCGCGGCCTTCTTCAGTTCGGGTCCGGCGCCCTTCACCATCGCCGAGATCAGGACGGCGTTGTCGTCGTCGCGCAGCTGGTGCTGCGTCGTGGTCATGAAGGTACGCAGTTCGGCGGGCGTCGGGTTCTTTTCGAGGAGCTTGACGATGCCCTCCTTCAGACCCGGTCCGGCGTCCTTCAGCATGCCGAGCAGCGCGCTGCGGTCGTCCTCGGCACGGGCCTTGTGCTGCCCGTTCTGGACGAACTCGCGCACCTCCTCGCGAGTACCGCTGCCCAGCAGCTTGTTCACCGCCTCGGTGACGGCCTTGCCGGCGCCGTTGAGCATGCGTTCGAGCTCCGCCTTGTCGTCCTCGAAGCGGGCGACGTGCTGCCCGTTCTTCAGGAACTCGGTGAGCGCCTCGCGCGTGCCGATGGCCATGGCGGCGTCGCCGGCCTTGCGTACGGCCGGGCCGCCGGCCTCGGTGATCTGCGCGACCAGCACCCGGTCGTCCGCGAGCTGCTGCTTGGCCCACTCGACGTCGAGGAACTTCCGCATGTCCTCGGCCGTCCCCTTGAGCGCCTTCTCTGCGGCCTCGCGTACGCCCGGCCCGGACGCCGGGTCCGCAAGGATCGCCTGGATGGCGGCCCGGTCCTTGGCTGCCTGCGGGCCCTCGGTCGGCTTGCCCTGCTGCTGCCCGTCGGCCATCGGGTCCTGGTCGGGGGCGGTCGGAGCGGCGGGCTTGCCGACCGTCGCAACAGCGGATGCTTCGGCGGCGAAAGCCGGCGTGGCCAGCAGCACGGCCGGGGCGATCGCGGCCGTGGCGACGGCCGACGCGATCCGGGTCAGCTTCACGAGGCGAGTCCATTCTTCACAAGTGTGATGATCGTCAGATTGTGAAGGATAGATCGTTCGGTTCGGGAACAGCCGTCACCAGCGCCTTCGGAGCGTGGGGACCAGGTCTCAGAGCTCCACGGTGACGCCGTCCCGGGACGAGACGCGCGCGGCCTCCAGTACTGCCAAGCACTGCGCCGCCTCGTGGGCGGTGACGGGAGCCGGCCCGCCGTTGCGCAGCGCGGACGCCACTGCCGCGTAGTACGCCGGGTAGTCGCCGCGCAGGGTCGGGACCGGGGTTCCGCCGCCGGTCAGCGGGGACTCGCCGGAGCCCAGGAGGCCCCACAGGTGTTCGGGCTCCTCGCCCCACGGGGTGCCGTCACCCGGCCGGTGTCCCTCGCGCAGCGCGGCCTCCTGCGGGTCGAGGCCGTACTTCACGTAGCCGGCCCGGGAGCCGAGCACCCGGAAGCGCGGGCCGAGCTGGGCGGCGGTCGCGCTGACGTAGAGGTGGGATCGGACGTTGTTCGTGTGGGTGATGGCGATGAAGGTGTCGTCGTCCGTCTCGGCGCCCGGGCGGCGCACGTCGGTCTCCGCGTACACGCGTACGGCCGGGCCGAAGAGCAGGAGTGCCTGGTCCACGACATGGCTGCCGAGGTCGTACAGCAGGCCGCCGATCTCTTCCGGGGCACCGGACTCGCGCCAGCCGCCCTTGAGCTGCGGACGCCACCGCTCGAAGCGGGACTCGAAGCGCTGGATCTCGCCGAGCTCGCCGGAGGCGAGGAGATGACGGAGGGTGAGGAAGTCGTTGTCCCAGCGGCGGTTCTGGAAGACGGAGAGGAACGTTCCGGTCCGGTCGGCGAGCTCGGCGAGCTCGCGGGCCTCGGCGGCGGTCGCGGCGAGGGGCTTGTCCACGACGACCGGGATGCCCGCGTTCAGGGCGGTCGTGGCCAAGGGAACGTGGGTCTTGTTCGGGGAGGCGATGACCACCAGGTCCAGGGGGTGGGCCCAGAGCTCCTGGGGTGAGGCGGCGACGCGGACGTCCGGGTACGCCTCGCGGGCTCGCGCCTGCCGGTCGGGGTCGGAGGTGACGACGGTGTCGAGCACGAGGCCGTCGGTGGCGGCCACCAGGGGGGCGTGGAAGACGGATCCGGCCAGGCCGTAGCCGATCACGGCTACCCGGAGGGGGTCGGTGGGCGGTGTGGAGGGGGTGGGGACGGGGGGCGTGGGGACGGGGGGCGTGGGGACGGGGGGCGTGGAGTTCATACGGCTACTTTGGCAACAGTGTTTCTTAAGTGCAAGGACGGTGGACAATGGGCGGGTGGAGCGGGGTAGCAGGGGAAGTGTCGGTGGCAGCAGGGTTGGTGCGGGCGGCGTGAGCGGGGTGAGCGGCGTGAACCTGCCGGCGTTGCGTGGGCACAACGATGCCCTCGTACTCGCCTTGCTGCGCGGAGCCGGGGCCGCGGGCCTCGGGCGCGCTGACCTCGCCGTGCGTACGGGCCTCACCCCGCAGGCCGTCAGCAAGATCACGGCACGGCTGCGGGCGGAGGGGCTCGTCGCCGAGGCCGGGCGGGGCGCGTCCACCGGCGGCAAACCGCGGACGCTGCTGCGGCTCGTGGCGGAGGCCCGCCACGCCGTCGGCGTACACGCGGACCGCGACGAGCTGAAGGCGGTACGGGTCGACCTGGCGGGCCGGGTCGTGGACCGGTGCAGTGGCCCCCTGGACTTCGGGGCCGGTCCCGATGCGGTGGTGGAGGCGGTCGTACGGGCGGTGGGGCGGTTGGGCGGGGCTGTGGAGGGCCGGCCGCAGTTGCTGGGGGTGGGGGTGGCCGCGCCGGGGCCGCTCGACTGGCGGGCCGGGGTGATGGGGCGGGTCACGGGATATCCGGAGTGGGAAGGGTTCCCGCTGCGGCAGGCGGTGGCGGACGGGTTGGGGCCGGACGCGCCGCCGGTGGTGGTCGATAAGGACACCAACGCCGGGGCTGCGGCTCGCGGCTCGGGGCAGGGGCAGGGGGTGGATTCGGGGCAGGGGTTGGGGCAGGGGTTGGGGTTGGACGTTGCTGGGACCTCCGTGTACCTGCACCTGGGCAGTGGCCTTGGTGCCGGGCTTCGGCTGGCCGGCGAGGTGTACCGCGGGGCGCGGTCGGCGGCGGGGGAGTTCGGGCACCAGGTGCTGAGCCTGGACGGCCCGTACTGCCGGTGCGGCGGGCGGGGCTGCGCGGAGGTGCTGTGTCTGGCGGCGGTTGCCCGGGGGGACCTGGCGGAGGCGGCCCGGATCCTGGGCGAGGGGGCCGCGAACGTGGTGGCTCTGCTCGACGCGGACCGGGTGTGGCTCGGGGGACGCGTGGTGGACTCCGCTCCGGAGGTGTTCACGGCGGGAGTCCGCCGGGTGCTGGAGGGGCGCAGCCTCGGCGGTACCGCGCCGGCGGTCGGCGTTGCCGTGGGCGGAGTGGCGGAGGGGGCGGCGGAGCTGGCGTTGGCGCCGTTCTTCGGGCGCGGGGGGTAGCAGCCGGGCGGGTTCGGTGGTGAGCAGGATCCCCTTGCTCGGGGGCGGAGGGGCGACTGGGGTTTCCCGGCCGCCCATTGTCCTTCCGGGGCGGGCCCGTCAAGGGCGCTCCTCCTTCGTCGTCGCGTCGCGTTGCGATGGCCTTCGGCCACCCCTGACGGCCCGACCCGCCCCGGAATGCCAACAGACAGCCGGGAAGCCCCGAAGGACGGTCAGGGGGCACGGTGCCCAGATGCGGCCCCCGTCGGAGAGGCGGCGGCCGGGCTACCGCTGCCGAGGCGACCCCCTTCGGGGGTGGCTGACCTTCTCGGGGTGCGCGGCCCCTCGGGGGTGCGTGACCCCCGTTGGGTGCGTGGCCCCCTCAGGGGTGCGTGACTCTCACCTGGGGCTACCGGTCCGTCGGCCTGCCTGTGACGTCGCGGCCCTCCGTCGGCCCGCCTGGCCGTTCGTGGTCCCGGCTCGTCGGCCCTTCCGTCTGCGTGTGGCCCGGCGGCTCGGCCGCCTGCCTGTGGCCGCCCCGCCCGCGGGTCTGGGCCGATCAGGCGTAAAGCGTGGGTGCTGTGGCGCGGCTGTGGCGGGAGTGCCTCGCGCGCGTGGCAGGGTGCGGGCAGGCCGTGGTGATTGTCGCCTCGTCCGACCGTCAGTCCGTCCGGCGAGCAGCGAAGCGAAGGTCTGCCATGCGACTGCGCAAAGCCCTTGCCCTCTCCGCCGTCCTGGTTGCCGTCTCCGCCCCGGCTGCGGGCGCCGACATCGGTACCGGCGGTGGTGCCCGGCCTGCGCCCGCGCTGCCGTCCCGGGCGCAGGCGGTCTGCGGGGACGGGAAGAGCAGCGCCTTTCCCATCGGGGCCCGGATCCGTGGCGGTCCGGCCGTGTACCGGACCGGCGGCGGGGCGCAGAGCTGGTTCCTCGACCTGACGAACACCACCGGCAGCGAGTGCACCTCCATCCATCCCGTCGTGGTGTTCTCGGACGAAGCGCGCGTCCTGCGGCCGGAGCACGTGCGGATGGAGTTCGAGGCGCCCGGCGGCAGGTTCCCGGTCAGCCTGGAACGGAGTGACCGGGACGAGATCATCGCCGTATTCGACGGGGGCTCGGCCTTCCCCGGCTTTGCCGTGGGGGCCGGCGGATCCCTGACCGTGCGGGTGCACCTGGCGTTCGCGCCCGATGCACCCCCCGGGGAGGTGGTGGTCGACGCGGCCCTCGTGCAGCGTCGGGCCGACGACGGGGACTGGGTCGGCGAGGCCGGGGGCTACCGGTTCTCCGTCGAGCCCGGCGGCACCGGCGGCACCGGCGACACCGGCGACACCAGCGACACCGGCCACACCGGCGAGGCTGCCGGGTCCCTTGCGCAGACCGGGACCCGGGGGCGGGCGTTCGGGGCCGGGGTGGCTGCTGCCGTGGTGGCGGTGGGGAGCGGGCTGGTGCTGGGCGGGCGACGGTTGCGGCGGTCGGGGGGTTCCGTGCGGTGACGGTGGGGTCGGGGTGCACGGCCGCCTCCACGGACCGCCCTGGCCCCGGCTGGTCCAGGTCCGACTTTCGGCCAGGTCGGCGCCGTCGGGCACTCCCACGGCGCCATCGCCCGCGTCGACGCCCTCGTCGGCCAGCTGCTGAAGGCCGGCCGGACCGCCTCTCCAGGTCCCCGGCCGGCGCCACGAGTCTGCTTACGGTACGGCTGACGTCCCGTGCCGGTGTCCGGGCTACGGACGGCCGGGGCGCCCACAGCCCGGCGCCGATAGGGTGGTACAGACCACGTTTGCACGGTCATCCGGGCCACCGAGAGCGGAGAACAGTCCTGTGGGAGAGCGCAAGCCGATCGAATCCTGGCTCACCGACATGGACGGGGTCCTCATCCACGAGGGCACCCCGATCCCCGGTGCCGATGCCTTCATCAAGCGGCTGCGCGAGTCCGGCAAGCCCTTCCTGGTCCTGACGAACAACTCGATCTACACCCCGCGTGACCTGCAGGCCCGCCTGAGCCGCATGGGGCTGGACGTCCCCGTCGAGAACATTTGGACGTCGGCGCTGGCCACCGCCAAGTTCCTCGATGACCAGCGCCCGGGCGGCACCGCGTACGTCATCGGCGAGGCGGGCCTGACGACGGCCCTGCACGACATCGGCTACATCCTCACTGACCACGACCCCGATTACGTCGTCCTGGGCGAGACCCGGACCTACAGCTTCGAGGCGATGACGAAGGCGGTCCGCCTGATCAACGCGGGCGCCCGGTTCATCTGCACCAATCCCGATGAGACCGGCCCCTCGACCGAGGGCCCGTTGCCCGCCACGGGTGCCGTCGCCGCCCTGATCACCAAGGCGACCGGCAAGCGGCCGTACTTCGCGGGCAAGCCCAACCCGTTGATGATGCGGACCGGGCTGAACGCCATCGGCGCCCATTCCGAGAGCAGCGCGATGATCGGCGACCGGATGGACACCGACGTCCTGGCCGGGCTGGAGGCGGGCATGCAGACCTTCCTCGTGCTGACCGGCCTGACCACGGTCGAGGACACCGAGAAGTTCCCGTACCGCCCGACCCGGACGGTGGACTCCATCGCTGACCTGGTCGATCTTGTGTGATCCGATCGGCGCAACGGCGTGTCGCTCCGGATGCGGAGGAGCCCGCCGCACGTGAACCTCCTTCATGAGGAGGTTCACCATGCGCAGTGCTCTGATCGCTCTCCGCGCCGGTGGGGTGGTGGCGGCCCTGTCGGCGTTCACCGCCGTCACCGCCGGGCCGGCCGTGGCCGAGCCCACCGCCTTCTTCGTGGGCGAGGAGGGCCGCGGCGGCGTCTCGGTCGATCCGCGCCAGGCCGAGCCGGGGGCGCAGGTCAAGCTGCGGGTCCACGGCTGCGACGCCCGGTGGGCGACCGCCAAGTCCTCCGTTTTCGTGGCCGAGGTCCACCTGTCGTCGGTCGGGGACAAGGCGCTGCGGGGCGACGCGATGATCAGCTCGCGTGCCGAGCCGGGCCGGTACGACGTCAAAGTCCGGTGCGAAGGCTCCGAGCTGCACGGCTCCGTCGAGGTCGGGCGCCGCGGCGGCCAGGGGCACGGGAAGGGCCCCGCGAAGGAGCACGGGAAGGACCCCGCAGAGGATTCCGGGAAGGACCCCGCCGAGGACCACGGCCGAGGGGACGAGGAAGAAGGCCGGGAGGGAGACCGGGAGGAGGACCGGGAGGAGGACCGGGAGGAGGAAGGGCGGGAGCGCCCGGGCCCCCACCAGTCGCCGGTCCGACCCGTCCACGCCGGGGGTGGCGGCATGGCCGCGGAGCTCGCGGAGACGGCCCGGGTCGCGGAACGGGCGGAGCAGAGCGCGGGCGGGGCCGAGGGGGCTCGGGTTGCCGCCGCCGCGAGGAAGGACCAGGACGACGGTCCAGGGCTGCGGCACACCGTGATCGGTGCCGTCCTCGCCGCCGCGGCCACCCTGGCCGTCGCGGGCCGGGCCCTCACCCTGCGCCGCCGCCGCAGCGGCGAGTGAGGCTCCGCCGGTGAGCGGCCCGGAGGAGCCGGGGCCGTCCGGGCGGCTGCTGACCTTCGCCGCCTGGTCGGTGCTGGTGCTCGGCCTGTGGCTGTGGGGCCGGGAGATCACCGGCGTGCCGCCGCTGCCGCAGTCCGCCCGGGCGGGTGGGGCCGCGTATCCCGTGCCGGGCCTGCCGGCCGCGCACGCCCCGATGGCCGCGTCGCCGCCGGTGCGGATCGACGTGCCGTCGCTGGGCATCCAGGCCCCGGTGGTCCCCCGCGGTCTGGACGCCCGCGGCGCGATCGACCCGCCCCCGTACGACCGCCCCGGCGCGGTGGGCTGGTGGCGGGCGGGCGCGGAACCGGGCGGGGCCGGGGCCGCACTGATGGTCGGGCACGTGGACACCGCGTCCAGGCCCGCGGTGTTCTACGGCCTCAGCTCGGCGCGTCCTGGGGGCAAGGTCCGCGTGGTCCGGGCCGACGGTTCGGTCGCCGAGTTCACCATCGAGGACGTCCAGGTGTACGAGCGCACCCGCTTCGACCCGGACGAGGCGTACGGCCGGCGGGTCCCGGGCCGGGCCGAACTGCGGCTGGTGACCTGCGGTGGTGCGTACGACAAGGTGGCGAAGGAGTACACGGCGAACGTGGTCGTCTCGGCGTACCTGACCGGCACGGGTAAGGCCGCGGGTACGGCCGCGGGGGTGGCACCGGCGGCGGGTGCGTCGGCCAGAGCCCCGGTCGGACCGCCGGTGCACCGGATCACCGCCACCGGCGCGCCGGGCGCCCCCTAGTGGCCGGAGGGGGGACGGGCCGGTACGACGAAGAAGCCCCTCGCAGTTCTCACTGCGAGGGGCTTCCTCTTGTCTGTGCGCCGCCAGGGACTCGAACCCCGGACCCGCTGATTAAGAGTCAGCTGCTCTAACCAACTGAGCTAGCGGCGCCTGCTGACAGAGAAAACTCTACCCCACGTTCGGGGGTGCCCATGACCAGCCGCGCCCACCTTGTCCGATTAGCCCATGTTTGAGGGGTTTATCGTGCACGATATGTCTGGGCGGAGCCGAATCTGATACCCCGACAGATCTCTGGCTGCCCGAAAAGTGGACGAGCAGGGGAGTGGACGGACCCGCATGACGATGCAGCCCCCGACGCATGTGCCGATGCCGATGCCGACGCCGGTTTTCGAGGAGTACGAGCCCGCAGGTGACTGCGGCTGCCCGGGATGTGTACACCGGCGCCGCTCCCTCGCCCGTACGCCGGCCATAGCGCTTCGCGACGGCGGCCACCCCGCCGCGCGCGGCGCACGCCGGGCACTGGTGCTGGCCACCGCGGCGGGTGTGGTCCTGACCGGCGGCGCGACCGTACCGGCAGCGGTGGCACGAACGCCGGCCGCCGACCCGGTTCCGGGCCCCCCGAAGACCACGCCCGACGCGACCGCCCGGGGCACGAAGGGCACGCGGCCCGGCACGCCGGCGAAGGGAGCGGAGCCCGCCGAGCCCGCCAAGGGCGGCGAGCACACCCGCCCCCACGGTCGCGACGGTGACGGCCCCGCCTCCCCGCAGGGTGCCCGGTCCCCGCTGCACGGACGGCCGGCCCCGGTCAAGCCGGGCGGCGCCCCGGGAGCACCGTCCTCGCTGAAGCGGATCGACCGCACGTCGATCATCAACCGGGCGCAGCTGTGGCTGGAGGCGAAGGTCCCGTACAGCATGTACAGCTATTGGAGGGACGGCTACCGGCAGGACTGCTCCGGCTACGTGTCCATGGCCTGGAACCTCGGTACGAACGAGTGGACCGGCAGTCTCGACAAATTCGCGACCCGGATCACGAAGGAGGAGCTGCTGCCGGGCGACATGCTCCTCTTCCACAACCCGGCGGACCCCAACAACGGCTCGCACGTCACCCTCTTCGGCGGGTGGGTCGACGAGACCCGCACGCACTACATCGCCTACGAGCAGACCCGCCCGTACACGCGGAAGCTGGCGACGCCGTACGGGTACTGGAACAACGCGTCGAAGTACATCCCGTACCGGTACAACGGGGTGTGGGGCGGGGGCACCGCGCCGGAGCCGTCCAGGGCCTACCCCGGGGTGGCGATGTTCGGCCCGGGCGCGGACAACCAGTACGTCGCCGAGCTCGGCAGGATGCTGATCGACCGGGGCGGCCGCCGCTTCTACCCCAACGGGCCCAGCACGAAGTGGTCCGACTCCGACCTGCTGGCCACCCAGGCCTTCCAGATCGCCCAGGGCTGGGACGGGGTCGACGTGGACGGCATTCCCGGCCCGCACACCTGGCAGCTGCTGGTCGACGGGCAGGGCAACGACATCCTGCCGACGCTGGAGGCCGCCCCCGACCCGTCCGGCTCCCCGGCCCGTCCGGGGACTCCCGGCTCCCCGGCTCGTCAAGCCCCGTTTGGCTCCCCGGCCCGTACGGGGCCCTCCGGGTCCCCGGCCCGTCCGGGGACTCCCGGCTCCGCGGCCCGTCCCGGCCCGCCGGCGGCCGCGGCCCCGCCGGGTGCTCCCGGTTCGGTGGCCCGCCCGGGCATTGCCGGTTCTTCCGTGCTCCCGGGTGCTCCCGGTCCGGTGGCCCGCCCGGGCACTGCCGGTTCTTCCGTGCTCCCGGGTGCTCCCGGTCCGGTGGCCCGCCCGGATCCGGCCGGTGTGCCGGCCTACCCGGGTGTGGCGGTGTTCCGGCCCGGGTCCTCCCACCCGTCCATCACCGCCCTCGGTCGCCGACTGGTGCAGAAGGGCTTCGGCAAGTACTACACAGCCGGTCCCGGCCCCCGCTGGGGTGAGGTCGACCGCCGCAGCGTCGAGGCGTTCCAGCGCGCCCAGGGCTGGCGCGGCGCCGCGGCCAACGGCTACCCGGGCCCGGAAACCTGGCGCCGGCTGTTCGCATGACGGAGGCAACGATGTACCCCACGCGCACCACCTCCACCACGGGCACCCTCTGCGTGCCCCCGGCGTCCCCCCTTGCCCCGACCTCCCAGACCACGGGCACGTTGTTGCTCCGGCTCCCGCCCCGGCCGCCCGCGGGCGCCCTGCCCCGGGCAGCCGGCCCGGTTCACGCCGCTGCGGCCGTGGCCCCGCCGCGGTCAGGGGCTCCGGTCCCGGCCCCGGCTGCGTGCCCGATCGGCCCGGACACCGCTGGAGGGACGGACCGCCCGTGCACCGCCCTCCCCGGGCCCGCCCCCGCAGGCCGACCGGACCGTGCGGCCGCCCCGGCCGGGCCCACCGGCCACGCCTCCGCTCAGGCCGACGTCCCGGCGCCGGGGGGTTCGGCCGATCGGCCGGTCGCGCCGCCCCGGGCCCCCGCCGCTCCTGCTGCCCAGGTCCGGCCCCAGGCCGCCGTTCCGTGCCCGGCCGAGCAGCCGGCTGTCGTGGGCGTGCCGGACGAGCACGCCGAAGCGGTGGCTCCGCAGGCAGCGGCCGGGACGGCCGGGCCCGTTGGTCCGGGCAGGCCGCAGGACCACCCGGTCCCGGTGGCTTCGGCCGATCGACCGGTCGCGGCGCCCCGGGCCGTGCCCCCGCACCCGGCCGGGCAGCAGGCTGCCGCTGCGGACGGCGTCGTTGCCGGTCAGGCCCGGGCGGAGGCCGGCGGGGTTCGCGCCTCGGCCCGGTCGGGCGCCGGCGATCCCGCCGCGGCGCCGTCACCGACCGCGGGTCCGGCGGCTGTGCCCGCGGGCCGGACCCGGCCGCAGGCCGATCCCCCCGCCCCCACGGTCCCGGCCGACCGGTCGACGGCGACCGGGCCGCACCCCGCCGCCGTGGCGGGGGCGGTCGTGCCCCGCCGTGAGGCGGATGCGGTGGCCGCCGGCGGGACCGTGGCCGTCGTGTCCGCTGGTCAGGCGCAGCCACCGGCTGGGCCTTCCGCTCCGGTCGGTTCGGCCGGGTGGGCGGTCGCCGGGCATGTGGCCCCGCCCGGGCCGATCGCGGCCGCCCCCGATGCGGTGGCCGCGCCGGACAGCACGTACGCCGACCCCGTCCGGCACGCCGATCGGCCCCGGCCGCACGCCGGAGGTCAGGCCGCAACGGCCGGTGTTCCGGTCATGACGGCTTCGGCCGAGCGGCCGGCCACGGACCGCGCGGGAGCGGTGGACGCCCCGGGATCACCGTACGGCGACCCGCACCGGCCCGGCGCCGAAGCTTCCGCCGCCGCGGCGTCGCCGCTGGCTGCCGGTCCGGCTGTCGTGTCCGCCGGCCGGGCCCGGCCGTACGTCGGCGTTCCCGTGGTGACGGGTGCGGACGGACCGGCGGATCCGGGCCGCGACACGGGCCCCGCCCCGGTCCGGCCCGGTGCTGAAGGTTCCGCCGCGGTGGCGGCCGGGACCGCGGGTCCGGCCCGGCCGCAGGGCGGTGTGCCCGGGCGGGCGGCCGCCGGGCAGCGCACCGCCGATGCGGGCGGGGCGGCTACGGGCGAGCACGCGCCCGCAACCGCGCCGCCCGGCGCAGCCGGGGCCGTCGCGGTCGGCCGGATCGGGCGGGTGGCGGTGACCGTGGCGTCGGGCGCCGGGCACGCCGACCCCGCCGGGTACCGGTTCTCGCCCGGCGGTGAAGTCCCGGGCGCGGCACACCCCGCCGGCGCCACTTCCGTGGTCGGTACGCCGGGGCCGGGAGCCGCCGCCCCCGGGCCCGCTGCCGCGACCGGGCCGACCGGCCAGGACGCCGCCGCAGCAGCAGCCGGGGTCGGGCCCGTGCCGCCCGCGGATCGGGTAGCCGAGCCGGTCGCCCCGCGGGCGCAGGCCGAGGCCCCGGTCGCCGCCGGGCGCGGGGGCTGGGTGGTGGGGGTTCCGGCTCCCCTGGTGGCGGTGTCGTACGCCGAGGTGCCGGCGGCCCGGGCCGGGGCCGCGGCCGGACCGCCGCACGCGCCGGCCGGGGTTGCCGACCGCGCCGAGCAGGGCGCGCAGGGCGGGCCGGCCGGCCAGGATCCCGACACGCTGGTGTGCGTACCGGCACCCGCCTCGCCGGACGCCGGCCACCCGACGCCGGCACCCGCCTCGCCGGACGCCGGCCACCCGACGCCGGCGCACGCCGTGGCCGACGGCGGAACCGGCCCCGCCGGTGCGGAGTTCCCCCCGCATCCGAACGGCGAGCCCGGTCGCGGCGAGCCGGTCCAGGGCAGTGGGCCGGGCCCCCGCCCCGCCGCCGGCGACGTCGTGGCGCAGGCCGTGGCCCGCGGTATGCCGGACGGCACCGGCCCGGAGGACGACGGCGACGGCACGGAGGACCCGCCGCGCCGCGGGGTGGCGGTCACGGACGTGCCGGTGCGGCTTCCCTTCCCGCCCGTGGCGGTCGGCACGTCGCGCTCGGCGGCCGGCCGGGGCACCCCGCCGGCGAACACGCCGACGGCCCGGCGCGGCGCGGCCCGTCCCGCCCCCGGCCGCCGGGTCCCCCGCGGGGACGACCGGCTTCGGGAGCACCACGGGCCCGTCCTGCCCGGCTGGGTCGGTGTGGCCGTGGGCGGGCTCGCCCTCGCCGGCTGCCTGGCGGTGTTCTGGCGGGCCGGGGCCCTTCCCGCCGTCTTCGAGGCGGCCCTCGGGGCGAGCCCCCGCCCGTACGCCGGGCTGCGCCCCACCCTCTGGCCGCCGCTCGCCCTCCTCGGGGTCGTGGCCCTGCTCGCCCTCGGCGGTCTGGGCCGCGGCAAAACCGGACACGCTTGGGTGCTGACCCTGTTCGGCCGCTACCGCGGCACGGTCCGCCGCACCGGCCTGACCTGGGTCAGCCCGCTGCTCCTGCGCCGCCGTGTCGACGTACGCCTGCGGCACTGGCGCAGCGACCCGATGCCCGCCGTGGACGCGGGCGGTCTCGCGCTCCAGGTCGTCGTCCAGGTCGTCTGGCAGGTCAAGGACACCGCCCGGGCCGTGCTGGCCGTGGAGGACCACACCGAGTACCTCGCCCAGCAGGTGGAGTCGGCGATGGCCCGGGTGCTGTCCCAGCTGCCGGCGGACGCCTTCCACGAGGACGCCCCGACCCTGCGCGACGCCGAGGCGGTCGGCGACGCGCTGACCAGGATGCTGGCGGCCGAGACCGAGGCGGTCGGGATCGAGGTGTACTCGGCCCAGCCGACGCGCATCGAGTACGCGCCCGAGGTCGCCGAGGCCATGCGGCGGCGTCGGGTGGCGGCGATCGACGCCAAGCACCGGGACGCGGTGCTGACCTCGATCGTCGACGCGGTGGACGACACCGTCCACCAGCTGACCTCGCGGGGGCTGGTCGAGCTGGACGACTACGAGCGGAAGGCCCTGGTGAAGGACCTCACCGTCGCCTTCTACACGGGCCGTTCCGAGTAGCCCTTTCCGCAAGGTCCCGGCCCCTCCACGGCACCGGCACTGTCTCAAAAACACAACTCCGATCCCACCATAACGAGCATTATCGAGTATGCCGTCTGCTGCTTGA
>NZ_JBHWJJ010000045.1:0-57611 GCF_042732005.1 Streptomyces sp. NPDC059851
CCCCTGTACCGCGTGTGCCCCTGTACCGCGTGTGCCCCTGTACCGCGTGTGCCCCTGTACCGCGTGTGCCCCTGTACCGCGTGTGCCCCTGTGCCGCGTGTGTCGCCCGTGGTGCCTGTGCCCTTGTGTCGCCTTGGCGCCGGCTTGCAGGCAGAGGGGGACGGGCGGCGGGGGCGTTACCCGGGCCTGATCGCCGTGGCGGCCGCCACGGACAGGCCGAGCGGTGCCGGGTCCGGGTCCGCGGCGAGGGACATGGCCGGGGAAGGCTCTCGTACCGGCGTGGAACGGCTGCGCACGGGGCGCGGGCGGGCCGGGGTCGCGGGGGCGACGCGGAGCGAGAACCAGACCACCTTGCCGGGGCCGTTCTCCTGGTGCCGGGCCCCCCAGGCCTCGCTGACCGCCTCGACGAGGGCGAGGCCGCGCCCGCCCGTCTCCAGCACGTCCAGCATCTCGGGGCTGATCGGGCCGTTCGGTGCACCGGGCGCCCGCGCGGTGTCCAGCGGCTGCCGGGAGACCGCCGTGTGCGGGGTCTGCGCGAACGCCGCCCGGCGGACGGGGAGCCGCGGATCACCGTCGTACACGGAGACCGTGAGCCGCCCCAGCCGCAGTTCGATCTCGACCGTGCATCTCTTGTCCGGCTGCGCGTGCCGGTGGACGTTGCTGAGCAGCTCCGTCACCCCGAGCGCAGCCCGGTCTATGAGCGGATCCAGCTGCCAGTGGCGCAATTGCGCGGAAACGATCCTCCGGATCTGGCCGATCCGGGACGGCAAGGCCTGCAGTTCGACGACGCAGTGCCTACGTGAGTGACTGATCACGGCTGCGACTCCCCGACATGAGTGTTACGGGTGCTGCACCCTCGGTAATGCCCCCTCCAGGGTCACCCACGGTGCGGACGGATGCAACCGAACGCGATCGAAAGCGATCCGCATGGATACCCAAAGTGACTGTTTGTGCAGGTGGGAGAGGTACATTGCGAAAGCAGGGGGCCAGAACGCACGAAGGAGCAAGGCGCATGAGCACCACCCGTACCTCCGGTACGACGGCTACGACGTTGGACGTCGACCGCAGCGACGCGGAGTACCGCGCCTGGCTGAAAGAAGCCGTCCGCAAGGTGCAGGCCGACGCGAACCGCTCCGCCGACACCCACCTCCTGCGCTTCCCGCTCCCTGAGGAATGGGGCATCGACCTCTACCTCAAGGACGAGTCCACGCACCCGACGGGCTCCCTCAAGCACCGCCTCGCGCGCTCGCTGTTCCTGTACGCCCTCTGCAACGGCTGGATCCGCCCCGGCCGCCCCGTCATCGAGGCGTCGTCCGGCTCGACGGCGGTCTCCGAGGCGTACTTCGCCAAGCTGATCGGCGTCCCGTTCATCGCGGTCATGCCGCGCACGACCAGCCGGGAGAAGTGCCGGCTGATCGAGTTCCACGGAGGCGAATGCCACTTCGTGGACGATCCGATGAAGATGTACGAGGAGTCGGCGGACCTCGCGGCCCGCACCGGCGGCCACTACATGGACCAGTTCACGTACGCGGAACGGGCCACGGACTGGCGGGGCAACAACAACATCGCGGAGTCGATGTACCAGCAGCTGCGCCTGGAGCGGTACCCGGAGCCCGCCTGGATCGTGGCGACCGCCGGCACCGGCGGTACGTCGGCGACCATCGCCCGCTACGTCCACTACATGCAGTACGACACCCGCGTCTGCGTCCCGGACCCGGAGAACTCCTGCTTCTTCGACGGCTGGACCGCCAACGACCCGCACGCGAGCAGTGATTGCGGCTCCCGCATCGAGGGCATCGGGCGGCCGCGGATGGAGCCGAGCTTCGTACCGGGCGCCATAGACCGGATGATGAAGGTGCCGGACGCGGCGAGCATCGCCGCGTGCCGGGCCCTGGAAGGGGCCATCGGGCGCAAGGCGGGCGGCTCCACCGGCACGGGAGTGTGGAGCGCACTGAAGATCATCTCGGAGATGGTGGCGGAGGGGCGCACGGGCAGCGTCGTCACCCTGTTCTGCGACCCGGGCGACCGTTACCTGGACAAGTACTACTCGGACGAATGGGTCGCCGCGCAGGGACTGGACATCGCCCCGTACGCCGAAACCATCGAGACCATGCTGGCGACCGGCGTCTGGCGCGAGCCCGGCGACGCCTGACACCCGGCCGGCGGGGCGTCAGGCGTCGCGCCGTCGCGCGCGGCCGTCACGAACGGCGGTCCGCCCGTCAGGCCGTCCAGCGCCGGGCCGCCAGGCGGGCGTCCAAGGTGCGGACCGCGCCGCGGAACGAGCGCCCCAGGCCCGGACGGGCGCCTCCGAGCGCCAGCCGGAACGCGACCGGACCGTCCGCCGCGAACGTCCAGCGGATGCGGGTGCCCGGGCCCGGCCCGGCGGGGGCGAGCCGCCATTCCTCCAACAGGGCTCGTAGACCTGGGGCGTTGGTTTCATCGACCCGGTAGGCGTAGCGCAGCAGCCCGGCATCGGCCGCCACGATCGTCTCCTGGAAGCGGACCCCGCCCCGCAGCCTGATCTCCCGACCGGCGCCGCCGTGCGTCGGCCGGGCCCGGACCACCGCCCCGAACCAGCCGGGCCAGCCCTCGACCTCCTCGGCCAGCGCCCGGTAGACCGTCTCGGGCGGCGCGGCCATCACGGACTCGAAGGCGAGGCGGACCGGGGCGCTCTCGGTGAAGTCCAGCCCCACCGGGCGGAGTCGGCGAGCCATGGTGGTACCTCCTGGTGCTGGTGCTGGTGCTGGTGCTGGTGCTGGTGCTGGTGCGGGTGCGGGTGCGGGTGCGGGTGTGGTCCGGTGCGGTGCGCGTGCGGTGCGGTGTCGGTGGAAGGTGGTGCCCGTTTCGCGCAGGGTAGTTGATGGAGCGTCAGATATCTGCGGTGTGCCCGTCCCAGTGCGCGGATCCCCCGTACAGGGGCTATGCGTGCGCTCCGGTGCGCGGGATCCTGGCTGCAGGACCTGCGCCGACCCCGTCCCGCGAGCGGAGGCCGCCGTGCCGGAGATCCCCCAGCCCCCGCACCCCCTCGCCCTCGAACTCCTCACCCCTCCGCGGCCCCCGGCCCTCGAACTCCGCGTCCACGGCGTCCACGGCGCGGCCCCCGAGGAACTGCTCGACGATCCCCGCACCGTCCGGGTCACCGGCGACTCGATCGCGGCCGTGTTCCGCCGCGCCGTCGACGCCGACGCCGAATCGCACCCCGAGCGGTACGCCGGCCGGCCCGTCGTCGAGGCGTACTGCTGGTCCCGGCTCACCTCCGGCAACGGCTCCCGGGCGCTGTGGCTGCTGCTCCTGCCCTTCATGGTGGTCAACCTCGCCCACTGGGCCCGTCCCGCCGCGCCGCCCGCTCCCGACGGTGCGCCGCCCCCGCGCGCCGTCCGCGCGTACGGGGTGCTGGTCCGGCTCCTCGCCCTCAGCCTCACCCTGCTGCTGCTCGCGGCCGCCTGCGAGGTCGCCCTCGACCTCCTCGCCTGGCAGTGCGCGGGCACGGCCGCCTGTACGGCCTCCCACTCCTGGTTGCGGTTCGCGGAGCCCGGCGGCTGGTGGGGCCAACCCGGGCGGCGGCTCGCTCTCGGCGCCCTGGTCCCGGCCGCACTGCTCGGGCTGCTGTGGTTCCTGTCGAACCGGACGTGGAGCGCGTACGAGTCCCAGACCCCGCCGCAGGACGTAGCCGGCGCCGCCGACCCCGGCCCCGACCCCGCCGAACAGGCCCCTGCCCTCGGTCGGCCCGGGTTCTGGTACGGGCGGCGGATCGTGGCCCGGCTCCGCGCCGCGCACACCGCCGCCGGGCTGCTCACCGTCGCCGCCGCCGTCGCTGCACCCGCCGCCCGCTACGACCGCCGCGCCGGCACCCCCGCCCTCGAAGCCCTCGGCTGGGCCCTGGAGGTGCTGCTCGCCGCCGGGGCGGCCGCCGTCGCCTGGGTCGTCTGCCGGCGCGGCCGGAGCGAGGCGCGGGCCGACCACCGCCTCGACCGGGCCGCCGTCACCCTGCTGCCCGGCACCGCCCTCGTCCTGTTCGCCGCCGTACTGCTCCACACCTCCTGGTCACGTCCCGGCTGGGCCTCCTCCGGCCGGCTGCCGGGCGACGTCGCGTTCGGACTGCTCATGCTCGGCCAGGGCGTCCTCGTCCTCGCCCTCGCCCTGGTCGCCGTCCGCCTGTACCGGCTCGCCCCCGACAGGGCCACCGCGCTGCGCGGCCTCGGCGGGCCCGCCATCGCCATGCTCGGCTGCGCGCTCGGCGGTGTGATGTCCGGCGGGGTCGCCCAGTGGGTCGCCGGCCGGCTCGACGGCGGAGCCACCCCGCCCGTACCACCCGTACTGCTGTCCTGGCAGGCCGCCGTCCTGCCCCCGCTGCTCCTCGTCCTGGCGCTGCTCGCCGCCGTGTTCGCGGTACGAGGCGCCCTCCACCGGCGGCACCTCGCCGCCCGCATTGCCGCCGAGTACCCGGGGGAGCCCCCGGACGCGGACCGCAGCCGCCGCATCGCCGGAGCCCGGGCCGCCGCCGCGCTCACCGACTCCGCTCCCTGGTTCGTCGGCGCCGTCTCCGGGGTCACGCTGCTGCTCGGAGCGGGCGCCCTGGCCGGGGCCTGGTTGAGCGGGGAGGTCCCGGGCGAAGCCGCCCGCGGCAGCCACCCGCTCCTGGAAGCCGCCGCCCGCGCCGCACAGGACGCCGGCTCCTGGCTGATCGGCTTCGGCTTCCTCCTCTTCGTCACCTGGGGCCGCCGCGCCTACCGGGATCCCGCCGCCCGCCGCACCATCGGCGTGCTGTGGGACGTCGGCACGTTCTGGCCGCGCGCCGCCCACCCGTTCGCCCCGCCCTGCTACGCCGAACGCGCCGTACCCGACCTGACCTGGCGGATGACCGCCTGGACCGGCCGCACCGGCGGCCGCCTGGTGATCTCCGGCCACTCCCAGGGCAGCGTGCTCGCCGCGGCCGCCGTCTGGCAACTCCCGCCGCAGGCACGCCGCCGCGTCGCCCTCCTGACGTACGGGTCCCCGCTGCGCCGGCTCTACGGGCGCTGGTTCCCGGCCTACTTCGGCCCCGCGCCCCTGACGGCCCTGTACCGGCAGGTCGACTGCTGGCGCAACCTGTGGCGGGCCACCGACCCGATCGGCGGCCCGGTCACCGCGGACCCCGCCGAGGAAGTGGACCGGGGCCCGCTCGCCGACCCGCTCGCCTACGGGCGCAGCGCGGGGCACCCTTTGCCCGCGCCCGTCCTGGGTCACTTCGACTACCCGTCCGACCCCGCCTTCGCGGCCGAACGCGACGCCCTCCTCGCCCGCCTGGCCGGCCCGCCCCACCCGAACCTGCGGAAGCCCCCCGACCGGTCGGCCACCCCGGACCGGCGAGCGACCCTCGACCGCTCGGCCCCCGACCGTTCCCGGCCCCACGTGCCGGCACCCAGGGTCAGCACCGAGCCGGCAGTGCCGGCAGATCCTCCGGAAACAGCAGCGTGAGCTCGTCCGTCCCCGCATCCGCCAACTGCGCCACCCGCCCCGCGTGCCGTTCGACCATCGCCTCGAACGTCTGCCGCGCAGTACGGCCGTTGCCGAACGCCGAACCCTTCGGCAGCTCGGTGAAGTACGTCAGCAGCGCCTCGGCCGTGCCCTCGCCGAGCCGGTACTCGTGCTCCTCCGCCTGCTGCTCCACGATGCGCAGCAGCTCCCCGGGCCCGTAGTCGCCGAAGGTGATGGTCCGTGAGAACCGGGAAGCCACGCCCGGGTTGACGGTCAGGAAGCGGTCCATCTCCTCCGTGTACCCGGCGACGATCACCACGACCGCGTCCCGGTGGTCCTCCATCAGCTTCACGAGCGTGTCGATGGCCTCGCGCCCGAAATCCCGGCCCGAGTCCTCGGGCGCGAGCGCGTACGCCTCGTCGATGAACAGCACCCCGCCACGGGCCCGCTCGAACGCCTCCTGGGTGCGGATCGCCGTCGAACCGATGTGCTCGCCGACCAGGTCCACGCGCGACACCTCGACCAGGTGGCCGCGCTCCAGGACGCCGAGCGAGGCGAGGATCTCCCCGTAGAGTCGGGCCACCGTGGTCTTGCCGGTGCCGGGGGAGCCGGTGAACACCAGATGGCGGCGCACGGAAGCGGCCTTCAGCCCGGCCTGCTGCCGGCGCCGCCCCACCTCGATCATGTCGGTGAGCGCGCGCACTTCCCGCTTGACGCTCTCCAGGCCGACCAGCGCTTCGAGCCTCTCCATCACCTCCCCGGACCCGCGTGCCCCCGCGGCACTCCGGTCGGCTCCGTCCGCCGCGCGGGTCCCGGACGGCTCCGCCACGGCCGGAGCGGCCGGCGGACCGGCCTGCGCCGGCCCCGCGGCGCTCCGCTGCGGGGCGAGGGTACGGGTCCCCGGGCGCTCCCCGGCGGCGAGTGCGCCGCCGGGGGCCGGCCGGTCGGCGGGCAGGGCCGCGGACTCGTCGGAGGTGCAGCCGTCGGCGACGGGGCCGTCTTCGGCGAACTCGTAGCCGCCGCGTGCGCAGCGTTCGGTGTGGCAGCGGGTCAGTGCGGCCCGGCAGCCGTCGAGGAGGTGGAAGCCGAAGCCGGAGCTGCCGGTCACCCGGCAGGAGTCGAAGCTGCCCAGGCCGCCGGCGGACACGTAGAACCCGGCCTCGGCCGGGGAGGACACCGTGCACCGCCGGACCGAGGGATCGGCCCCCTTGGTGACGATCACCCCGGTCTGCACGGCTTCGATCGTGCAGTCGGCCAGGGTGCCGCCGCTGCCGTGGTCGCGGAACCAGGCCCCGGTGCCCGCCTCCCGGATCCGACAGTCCTCCACCTGCACGGTCGCCCCGTCGCTCACCGACACGGCCGTGTTGCGCACCTGCGACAGGTCGCTGTCGAGCACGTCCGCCCGTGAGCCCCGGTCCAGGACGAACACCGCGTCGGGCACGTCGTGCACCCGGCACCCGGTCAGCGAGACGGTGGCGCCGTCGCTGATCCACACCGCCGGGTAGTCGCCCGTGCTGTCGTGGATCTCGCAGGAGTCGGCCTCGACCCGGGTGCCCGGATCCCACACCGACAGCCCGTTGCGGCCGAAGCGGCGCACCGTGGTCCGGGCGAGGGTGAGCACGGAACGGGCCCGCAGGTCCACCCCGTTCTCCGGGACGTCGTGGACGTCGCAGCCGGAGAGGTCGAGGACGGCGTCCGTGTCGAGGGTGATCCCGTCGGCGGTGGTGCGGTGCACCGTGCAGTCGGTGAGGCGGGCCGCCGCACGGGCGGCGACCTGCACGCCCGTCCCCTTGATCTCGTACACCTCGCAGCCCAGCGCCTCCAGACCCGAGCCCTCGCCGGTCACGGCGATCCCCGCGCCCGCGGCATGGTGGATCCGGCACCGCTCCAGCCGAGGATGCCCGCCCCCGCGGACGGAAACCCCCGCCTGGCCGGCGGCGACGACCTCACACTCCTCGAACACCCCGCCGCCGCCGTCCAGTACGGCGATCCCGACGCCCGTCGGGTTCTCCACCGTGCACCGCCGCACCAGCGGCCGGGCCCCGCCGCGCACCTCGATGCCGGCTGCCGAGCGGGTGCTCACCCGCAGGCCGGTCAGCTCCGGGCAGCCGGCCTCCACGAGCAGGGCGGGCGCCGCCCGGTCCTGGCCCTCCAGGTGGAGGTCCTGGACCAAGGCCGAGGCGCGCAGGATGAGGGCGACCCCGTCCGGAGGGGCGATCCGTACCGAGCCCGGCGCGCCCTCGGGCCCGCGCAGCGTGACGGCGTGGTGCAGCACCAGGTTCTCCCGGTAGGTGCCGGGAGTGAGGGTCAGCACGTCGCCGTCGCCCGCCGCGGCCAGCGCCGCGGCCAACGTCGGATACTCACCGGAGCGGCGCCGCCAGCGCGAAGACCCGCCGTGCGTCAGCTGGACCGTGCCCTGTGCCATGGTGCTGTCGTGCCCCCGCCCTCGTTCTCGTGCTCGCCCTGCCGAACCGGCCGCACCGGCTGATCCCGCCGGAGCCGCCCTCAGCGGCTGACGGCAACCGTTCCGGCCGCTCCACCGTAGCGCGCGGGGAGCCGATGGGAGGCCAGGTCAACTGCCGGCGCCCGCCCGGCCCCAGTCCGGTCCCGCCGCCGCCCAGGCCCGGTCGAGGAGTACGTACCTCTGGTGCATGAGCCTGCGGACGACGAGACGGCGGGTGGTTTCCGCCAGTGCCGCGGCGCCAAGGGCGGCGGCCAGGCCCACGACCGCCGCGTGCACGCCGGTGGAGGCGGGGTCGAGTGGACGGGGCACCAACCGGCCGCGCAGATCGGTCCATATCCGGAACCGGTCGCCGGCCCGCGGCGGTTCCTCGGCCGCCGGTACCGTCCCCAGGTGGCTGCTGCCGTCCGGCGCGGTCCAGGCGGCCACGATCTGCGTACGCTGCGGGGCCTGCCGCTGCGGCGCCGGCTCGTCGCCCGCGCCCCCGGTCGCCCCGACGGCGGCCGGCCGGACCACCACCGCCGGGACGAGGTACCGCTCCTGCCCTTGCTCGCGCGCCGCCCGCTGCAGTGTGCCGTCCACCTGGCGGCCCGTGACCCAGCCGACGGCCGGGGCCACCAGCAAGACGCACACCAGCGCGGCGAACGCCACCCACGCCTCGAAAAGATCGGTCGGCCGCCGCAGCGGATTGCGCCGCCAACGCCACACACCCATTGCTGCCCACACGGTCCGGCACCCCCTTGCCTCCGTCTGACCCAGGCACCTTTCGGATGATCCAACGGCATAGTCACGACGGTTGGTTCCAGGGATCCGCCAGAGCCCCCCGAAGGTGTCATTCCGGGGAACCGGCAGGAACCCGGGGAGTCACTCCAGGACGCGGACCTCGTCGCCGACGCGCACGGTGCCCGTCCGCACCGGCACCAGCTGCCGCCCGAACGCCAGCGACTTGCCGATCCGCCGGTGCCGGGCCAGGGTCTTCAGCGGCTCCTTGCCGCGCTCGGCCGTCCTCTGGTCGGTCGTGGTCACGATGCACCGCCCGCACTCCCGCGCCCCGCGGAAGACCGCGTCGCCGATCGCGATGCGCCGCCACCCGTCCTCCGCCCAGGCCTCGGCCCCGGCGACCACCACATTGGGCCGGAACCGGTCCATCGGCAGCGGGCCCTCCTCGGGATGGTCCCCTTGGGCGATCAGCGAGTTGAGCGCGTCCAGCGACGCCAGCGTGGTGAGGAGCACCGGATAGCCGTCGGCGAGGCTCACCGTCTCGCCGGGCAGTGCGTAGTCGGGGTCCACCGGGCGCCGTACGGCCGGGTCGTCCAGGTGCACCAGTCGTACCGGAACCCCGAGGTACGTGCCGAACCAGTCGGCCGCGGCGTCCGCCGCGACCACCGTCTCGACCTTCTTGCCGAACAGCAGCACCGGCTCCAGCAGCCCCGGCTCCGGAACCTCCACGACCAGGTCGGCCATGCCCGGCGCCGACACCGCGACGCCGCCTCCCTCCAGCGGACGCGCCGAGGCCAGGGCCAGACGCGGCTGCTGGCGTTGGGTGATGACCGTGCCCTCGGGGTCCACCAGCGCCCAGCGCCGGTCCGCGGCCAGGCCCCAGGGCTGCACGGCCACCTCGTCGGGAGCTGTCCCCGCTACCGACTTGACGGGATGGACGTGCAGCGCCTGGACATACGAGTTCGACATGGGGGCATCCTGCCAGGTGCCCCGCTGCCACCCCAGTGGCCACCGGCGGGACGGGGGCACGGGCAGGGGCCCGGCGGGACCGGCACCGGCCCGTCAGGACCGGGCGGCCGTCTTCCGCGCGTCCGCCCGCGGGCGCCCCCGGGCGGGTCGGCACGCGTGCTGCGCGCGCGGACGAACCGCTCGCACGCGTGCTGCTGTGCCCCTAGTAGGCCCGCCCCTGGTACGGGCGGCCGTACGGGTCCTCGTACGAGGGGCCCGCGGCGGGCGCCGCGACCTGCATCGGCCGCGGTGCCGCCGGGCGCATCGCCTCGTACCCGGTGCCCGCGGCGACCGGCCGGGGCTGCTGCGGCTGCGCCTGCTGCATGTACCCCGCGCGGGCCGCGACCGGCTGCTGTTGCGGGATGTACGGCGCGGGCGCGTTCTGCAGGGGCACCGGGGAGGGCGCGCCCTGGCCCGGATACGGGTAGCCGTACCCGCCCGACTGCTGCGGCTGCGGAGGCGTCGGGGCCGGGGGCAGCGCGGCCGGGAGAGCGGGCAGCGCGGAGGCGAGGGCCGGCAGGTACCCACCGCTCGAGTAGCCGGAGCCCGGCGAATCGTAGGCGGCCGGAACACGGATCGGGGCGATCTGCGGAGTGCCGCGTTCCGCCACGAGCGAGTCGTAGATGGGGGTGTCCGGGAAGGAGGGCGCGGAGTAGTAACCGCCGCCATAAGTGGAGCGGGGGGAGGTCATGGGACCTAAGTTAAGCCCACGGCTTCACCGGGTCCATAGCTAGGTGTGACGGATGCCGCGCTGACCTGCATCTTCGCAGGTCAGTGGCACACCCTTCACTTCACGTTCACGTGCACGATTCGCCACTTCCGCACCCTCTTGTCCCTACTCGTGCTTGACCGTTGGGTGTTGCACCGACTTGCCGCTGACGCAGCGTCACAACGTGGTGACCTCGGATGACATCGGGTCGAGGCGGTATTTCGCCGTTTCACGCATCGCTCGGCCGGGGATATGTGCGGCCCTTCCAGGCCGCGCCGCGCCCCCGGTAGTGCTGCACCGCCGAATCCACCGTCATCAGCAGGTACAGCAGCGCCGTGAGCGGAAGCAGCGGCGCGAGCACGGCCGGCTGCCGGTAGTAGCGCAGCATCGGCAGGTACGTTCCGGCCATCAGGAGCCAGGCGAGGCCGCCGGCCCAGGCGGTCGCGGGGCTCCCGGAGGCGAGCCCGGCGACCAGGGCGGTCGGGGGGACGAGGTACACCAGGACGAGCCCGGCCACCGTCCCCGCCAGCAGCAGCAACCGGTGCCGCAGTTGGGCGTACGCACTGCGCGCGACCATCCGCCACAGGTCCGCGAGCGCCGGGTACGGGCGCACGCTGTCCACCCGCTCCGCGAGCCCCAGCCAGATCCGACCGCCGGAGTCCCGGACGGCGCGGGCGAGGGAGACGTCGTCGATGACGGCCTGCCGGATCGAATCCGGAACGCCGGCCCGGACCGCCGCCCGGGTGCGCAGCAGGACGCAGCCGCCGGCCGCGGCGGCCGTCCGGCCGGTGGGCCGGTTGATCCGACGGAACGGGTAGAGCTGCGCGAAGAAGTAGACGAACGCCGGCACGACGAGCCGCTCCCAGAAGCTGGCGACCCGCAGCCGCGCCATCTGCGAGACCAGGTCCAGGCCGGCGGAGGTGGCCGCTGCGACCAGTTCGCGCAGGCTGTCGGGCTCGTGCGCGATGTCGGCGTCGGTGAGCAGCAGGTACTCGGGCTCGGCGGCGCGGGCGCTCCGGGCGTACTCGATGCCCCGGCGCAGCGCCCACAGCTTCCCGGTCCAGCCGGGCTCGGGCTCGCCGGCGGGGACGACGGTGAGCGGCAGCCCCGGCTGCACGCGGGCCAGGCGGCGGGCGAGTGCTGCCGTGCCGTCCGTACTGCCGTCGTCCACCAGGATGACCTCCGCCCGGCCGGGATAGTCCTGGGCGAGGAGGGAGGGGAGGCTGCACGGGAGCACCTCGACCTCGTCCCGGGCCGGGACGACGATGGCGACGGACGGCCATCGGGCGGGGGCGGTGCGCGGGGGGAGACGGACGTCGGTCCGCCAGAACATGCCCTGGGCGAGCGTCAGCCAGAGCCAGGCGGCGAGGGAGGCGCACGCGGCGCCGAGAAGTCCCATGCGGGCAGTCTGCCGAACCCGGACCTCCCTGTCCCGCACCCCGCCCGCCCGGGCCGCACCCCGTGCGTTCGGGCCGCACCCCGTTCCGGCCCGCGGGGCGGTCCGGCTGGCTTCGCGGAGCCTGCGCGGAACGTGCTGCCGGAGCCCGCCGCAGCACGGCCGGAAGGGGTGTGGCACGGAGCACAGGCAGGGGGGCGTCGGGGGTGGGGAAAGGGGTGCGTCGATTAAGGTGACCAGGTGAAGATCGCGCTCATGGACTCCGGAATCGGCCTCCTCGCGGCTGCCGCCGCGATGCGGCGGCTGCGCCCGGACGTCGACCTGGTCCTGTCCTCCGACCCCGTCGGCATGCCCTGGGGGCCGCGTACCCCCGAGGACCTCACCGGGCGCGCGCTCGGTGTCGCCCGTGCCGCCGCCGCGCTCCGCCCGGACGCGCTGATCATCGCCTGCAACACGGCCTCCGTCCACGCCCTGCCCACCATCCGGGCGGAGCTGGAACCCGCGATCCCCGTCATCGGTACCGTGCCGGCGATCAAGCCCGCCGCTGCCGCCGGCGGGCGCGTGGCGATCTGGGCCACGCCCGCCACCACCGGCAGCCCGTACCAGCGGGGGCTCATCCGTGACTTCGCCGCCGGGGCCCGTGTCACGGAGGTGCCCTGCCCCGGGCTCGCCGACGCCGTCGAGGCGGCGGACGAGGTGGCCATAGCCGCCGCCGTTGCGGCCGCCGCCGAGCTGACCCCGGCCGACGTCACCGACGTCGTGCTCGGGTGCACCCATTACGAGCTCGTCGAGGCGGCCGTCCGGGCCGCCCTGGCCGAGCGGACCGGTGGGGCCGAGCCGGCCTTCCACGGTTCCGCCGAGGCCGTCGCGCTCCAGGCGCTGCGCCGCATCGGCGCCGCCCCCGAGCCCGGGCTCCCCGCCACCGGTGCGCTGACCGTGCTGCTCAGCGGCGACGAGGGCGCGCTGCCGGCTCCCGCGCTCGGCTACGCCGAGGGCCGGCTGCTGGTCGGGGAGGGCGCGGCGCTCGGCTCCGCCTGAGTCCTCGCCCGCCGCGCCGCGCCGCGCCCCCCGCCCTGCCGTCCCCTGTGCGTCACGGCCCCTCCGCCGCCAGGCGACGGGCCAGGCTGCGTAGGCCGTCCGCGTCCAGGACGCGGTCGCCGGAGCCGGGCAGCGGGACGTGCAGCGGGGCCGTCCACTCCGCCGGGATCGCCGCCTGGCCGTAGTGGACGCCGGCCAGCGTGCCCGTGACCGCGGCGACCGTGTCGGTGTCCCCGCCCAGGTCCACGGCCGCCCGGACGGCCTGCGCGAAGCCGCTCGTGGTCCGCAGCGCCCACACCGCCGAGCCCAGGCAGGGCCACACCGCGCCGTTGAACTCGGTGGCCAGGTCCGGGTGCCAGTGCGGGTCGAGGACCCGTTCGTAGCGCTCGCGCTGCTCAGGGTCTACCGCCGCGAGCGCTCCCGGAATGCCGGTCAGTGGATCGGCGCCGGCCAGGCCGACCCGTACGAGTTCGTGCAGGACGGCGGTGCCCTCCCAGGCCGCGGGGTCGCCGTGGGTGAGCGCCGCGATCCGCCGTGCCGCGGCCATGGTCCCCTCACGCCCTTCGGCGGCGAAGTACACCGCCGACGTCGACGCCCGCATGAGGGAACCGTTGCCGGCCGCCCGCGCGTTCACCTGGAAGTGCAGCGCCGCGGCCAGATCCCACGGCTCGCCGCTGGTCAGCACGTCCTCGGTCTGGAGCCCGATGTCCTTCGGCCCGGCAGCCGCCCAGCGCCGGAACCGCTCGAAGACGTCGGGGAGTTCGAGGCCGCCGTGCTCCAGCAGCGACTCGCCGACGAGCACGGCCATCTGCGTGTCGTCCGTCGCCTCGCCCGGGTCCCAGCCGCCGCCCCCGCGCATCTCCGCGCCGCGCGCGCCCAGTTCCCCCGCGGGCCCGAACTCGTAGGGCGCGCCGAGGGCATCGCCCACGGCCGAGCCGAGCACGGCGCCCACGGCGCGGTCGGTCCGGTCGCCCCGGTCGGTCCAGTCGCCCCAGTCGGTCCGGTCGCCCCGATCGGTCCGATGGGTCCGGTCGATTCCGTCGATCCGGTCGATGTCGTCGATTCCGCTGATGCCGCTGATGCGGTCCATTGGGCTGAACGGGTCGGTCATGTCACTGTTCCTCCCCCGACGGTTCGGGGCATACGCCGCCCAGCACGTCCCGCGCGAAGGCGTCCAGGTCGTCGAGCCCGGCCGCACGCAGTGTGTCCGGCGCCCCGGCCACCAGGTGCCAGACGGCCCCGTGCATGGCGAGGGTGAGGACGCGGGCCTGGGCGGGCCCGTCGGGGAGCCCGGCCGCGCCGAGCAGCTGCCGGTGCGCCGCGAAGTCCGCCGCACCGACCGGGTCGAGCAGCGCGGCCAGCCACGGCCGCCGCGCCGCTTCCGTCTGCAATTCCAGATAGGCCAGCACGCGCGGCCGCCCCGCCCCCGCCACATCGCGCAGTAGCCCCGCCAGCAGGGCCGCCAGCCCGGCCCGGTCGGTGGGGCCCGGGCCCCGACCGGCGAGGGCGTCCGCCAGCGTCCGGTACTGCTCCACGCAGCGCTCGGCCACCGCCCGGAGCAGGGCGTCGCGGGTCGGGAAGTAGTTCTTGGCGGTGCCCAGGGGCACGCCGGCCGAGGTGTCGACGGCACGGTGCGTCAGCCCGCGCGCGCCCGCCTCCGCCAGCACCGCCGTGGCCGCGTCGCGCAGCCGGTCCCTCCGGTCCTGATTCACCATGGCAGTCTAACCACGCCTGTGGTACTACAGGTGTAGTACCACAGATGTGGTGCTAGGGAGCGAGGGGTAGGTCATGCACGGCACGCACCGCACCACCAGCACCGCAGAGACCGTCAGTACCGCCAGCGCCACCCCTGGCACGGCGCTCGTCGTCGGAGCGGGCGTCGGCGGGCTCGCCGCCGCCATCGGGCTCCGCCGCGCCGGCTGGTCGGTCACCGTCCTCGAACGGCGCACCGCCCCGGAGCGCTACGGGACGGCCTTCGGCATCCACCCCACCGCCCAGGCGGCCCTGGACCGGCTCGGCCTCGGCGAGGCCCTGCGGGCGCGCGCGGTCCCGTACCGCCACGCGAAGATCCGCCGGCCCGACGGGACGGTGCTGGCCGCCCTTCCGCTCGACCGGATCGAACGCAAGGCGGGCCGCCCCGAACTGCTCATCTCCCGCCCGCACCTCCTCGACGCCCTGCTCGACGCACTCGACGGGCTCGGCGGCACCCCGATCGCGTACGGGCAGCCACTGACCGACCTCCGCGGGATCGACGCCGACCTCGTCATCGGCGCGGACGGCATCCACAGCGCCGTGCGCACCGCCCGCTTCGGCAGCCGCAGCACCGTACGCACCCTCGGCACGGTCGCCTGGATCGGCATCGCGGGCTTCGAGACCGGCGTGTGCGGCGAGACCTGGGGCGCGGGACGCTTCTTCGGCATGACCCCCGTCGAGCCGGGGCGCACCAACTGGTACGCCACGGTCCCCGGCGCCACCACCGCCGAAGAGCTGCGCGCCGCCTTCGTGGACTGGCACGACCCCGTCCCCCGGGTCCTCGACGCCACCGACCCGGCGACGTGGATCCGGTACGAGATGCGCCACCTCCACCCGGCGCTCCCCGCCTTCACCGACGGCCGCCGCACCGCCCTGGTGGGCGACGCGGCCCACGCGATGACCCCCAACCTGGGCCAGGGCGCCTGCACCGCCCTGCTCGACGCCGAAGCCCTCACCCGGGCGGTCGCCGCGCACGGCCGGGCCGGGCTCCCCGCCGCCCTGCACGCGTACGACGGGGAACGGCGCCGTTCCGCCCAGCGCATCGCCCTCGCCTCCCGCAGCCTGCACCGCTTCATGACGGTCCGCCGCCCGGCCCTGCGGGACGCGCTCGTCGGGCTCCTGCCCGGCTGAGGCGGGCCGGCCCGCCCGGCCGGCTACCGGCCGGGTTTGCCGGACGGCTGCCGCGGACAGGTGCGGCGCAGAGCGGCCGGCCCGACGATCCGGCCCCGGCCGGCGGCGGGCCGCCGGCCGGGCGAGAGGTGGTGGCACAGGTGCGGAAGGTGAGTACGCTGCTACCCATGACGGGTCACCCTCCTGGTCCGCTCTGGACGGGCCGGGCAACCAACCGCGTGCAATGGGTGCTGGCCGCGGCCGGCGCGGCCGCCCTGGCCCTCGGCATCGAGCTCGCCGTCGACTCCCCGTGGAACTCGGGCATCGTGCCCCTGCTGATGTCCGTGGTCGGGTGCCTCGCCGTCGGGCTCCTGATCCTCTACGGCACCCTCGCCTTCGTGCAGGTCTCCGTCACCGTCGACGCCGAGGCCGTCGAGGTGCGCTGCGGCCACATCGGGGTGCCCCGCCGGACGGTCCGGCTCCAGGAGGTCACCTCTGCCGAGTACCTGCCCCACATCACCCCCCAGCAGTGGGGCGGCTGGGGCCACCGCTGGCGCCCCGAGAAGGGCACCGCCATCGTCGTCCGCCGCGGTGAGGGCCTCGCCCTCCACCTCGGGGACGGGAAGGTGTTCACGGTGACCGTCGACGACGCCGAGAACGCCGTCCGCGTCATCCGCTCGCACCTGCACACCCTGGCCGGCTGAGCCGCCCTGCCCGAACCGCCCGGTCGCCCCGACCGACAGGGTCGTCGCAGCTCGCAGCTCGCAGCTCGCAGCCGCGGAGCAGCCGCCCCACCTGCGCCCGCCCGCGCGCCCGGACCGGCCACGTACACTCCGCCAGATGAGCAGCAGTGTCACCGAAGAGCCCCGCGCCACCGGAGCGGCAGCCCCCGCCGGAGCCGAAACCACCCCGCCCGTGGGCGGCCGCCCGTCCGGGCGGAAGGCCGCCGCTGGGGTCCGTGCGGCCCTCGCCGCCGCCTCCGGCGTGCTGCTCTACCTCAGCTTCCCGCCCCGACCCCTGTGGTGGCTGGCTCCCCTCGCCCTCGCCGTGTTCGCCGGCTGCCTCCACGGCCGCCGCGCCCGTGCCGGCTTCGGCCTGGGCCTGCTGCACGGGCTGGGCTTCCTGCTGCCGCTGCTCGTGTGGACCAGCGAGGGCGTCGGCCCCGTCCCGTGGATCGCCCTCGCCACGCTCGAAGCCGTCCTCATCGGCTTCACCGCCCTCGGGATCGCCCTCGTCAGCCGGCTCCCCGCCTGGCCGCTGTGGGGGGCCGCCGTCTGGATCGCCGGGGAGGCCCTGCGCGCCCGCGCCCCCTTCGGTGGCTTCCCGTGGGGCAAGCTCGCCTTCGGGCAGGCCGACGGGATCTTCCTCCCGCTCGCCGCCCTCGGTGGCACCCCGCTGCTCTCGTTCGGCACCGCCCTGTGTGGATTCGGCCTGTACGAGGTGCTGCGCACCGTCCGAAACCACCCCCGCCGCGGTGTCGCCGCCCTGGCCGCACTCGCCGTCGCCGCCCCCGTGGGCACGGCCGTGGCCGCCCGCCCGCTGGTGTCCGACGCGGCCGAGGACGGCACCGCCGTGGCCGCCGTGATCCAGGGCAACGTGCCGCGCGCCGGGTTCGACTTCAACGCCCAGCGCCGCGCCGTCCTCGACAACCACGCGAAGCGGACGATCCAGCTCGCCGACGACGTCCGGGCCGGCCGCGCGCCCGAGCCCGACTTCGTGGTCTGGCCGGAGAACTCCTCGGACATCGACCCCTTCTCCCAGCCCGACGCCCACCGGGTCATCGACAACGCGGTCAAGGCCATCGGCGTGCCGGTCGCGATCGGCTCCGTGCTGGCTCCCGAGACCGGCCCGCTGCGCAACACGATGATCCTCTGGGATCCCGTCAAGGGGCCCACGCACACCTACGACAAGCGCAAGATCCAGCCCTTCGGCGAGCGCATCCCGATGCGGTCCTTCGTCCGGCTCTTCAGCGCCGACGTGGACCGCGTGCAGCGGGACTTCGGCCCCGGCAAGGAGCCCGGCGTCTTCGACATGGCGGGCAGCGGCATCGGCATGGTCACCTGCTACGAGGCCGCCTTCGACGACGCCGTCCGCTCCACCGTCCGCGCGGGCGCCCAGGTCATCGCCGTACCGAGCAACAACGCCACCTTCGGCCGGACCCAGATGACCTACCAGCAGCTCGCCATGGACCGGGTCCGGGCCGTCGAGCACAGCCGGACCGTCCTCGTCCCGGTCACCAGCGGCGTCAGCGCGGTCATCCGCCCCGACGGCAGGGTCGTACAGCAGACCGAGATGTTCACCGCCGACGCGCTCGTCGCCGAGATCCCGCTGCGCTCCACCGAGACCCCCGCGACCCGCCTCGGCCCGCTGCCCGAGTACGCGCTGGTCGCCCTGGCCGCGGGCGGTTTCGGCTGGCTCCTGGTGCGCCGGACCCGTGCCCGCCGCAGCGCCGCCTGAGCGGTGCGGCGGCGTCGGCCTCGTAAGGTCGGGGCATGACCACACCTGAGTTCATCCGCGAGATCCGAGCCCATGCCGGGAACCGGTTGCTCCTGCTGCCCGCAGTGACCGCCATCGTCTTCGACGACCGTGGTCACGTGCTGCTCGGGCGGCGCTCCGACACCGGCCGGTGGGCCGTGGTCGGCGGCATCGCGGAACCGGGCGAGCAGCCCGCCGACACCGCCGTGCGCGAGGTGTACGAGGAGACGGCCGTGCGCTGCGTCCCGGAGCGCGTGGTGATGGTCGAGATGCTGCAGCCCATCACCTACCCCAACGGCGACGTGTGCCAGTTCCAGGACATCACCTTCCGCTGCCGGGCGACCGGTGGTGATCCGCGCGCCAACGACGAGGAGTCGCTGGAGGTGGCCTGGTTCCCGCCGGACGCCCTGCCCCCGCTGGACCGGTTCGGGCTGGAGCGCGTCAGCCGGGCCCTACGGGACGAGCCGACCTGGTTCGCACCCGCCGGCGTGCTCCCGGAGGAGGTCCGGGCGGCCGGCGCGGGCGCGGAGATCCCGGCCGACCGGCGGGGCGGGGACCGCGTCCCGGCGTGGGTGCCGGAGGGCATCCCGGAGTAGCCCCCACACCGACGCCCGCGGCTCAGCCCGCGTCGGCCGCCTCGCGGTACAGCCCCACCGTCCGGTCGCCCATGACGGCGCTGTACGAGACGTCCGGGTCGGTGCCCCCGCCCTCGTGGCCGCCGAGCACCCCGGCCACGGCGCCGTCCACCAGCCACGGGCTGCCGCTCGTGCCGCCGCTGAGGGCGGGGCAGTCGATGCGGCGCTGGGTCGCGGAATGCAGGGCGGTGCTGTTCGCGCAGCGCAGCGGGGCGTCCTCCGTGCTCGGGTAGCCGATGACCGTCACTGGCGCGTCGTCCGGCTGTTCGGCGGCCACCGGGAACCCGCCCACGGTGTCCTCGACGTACGGGCCCTGCCCGCCGTCCACGGGGACCACCGTGGCGAACGCCACGTCCGCGTCCGGATCCTCGCCGTCCGTCCAGTCCGGCGCCACGAAGACGCCGGAGAGCCGCCACATCCCGTACGGGGCCCTACCGTCGCGGTAGCCCGGTGCGAAGACCGTGTTCTGCGGGTCACCCAGGCAGTGCGCGGCCGTGGCGATCACGTTGCGGCCGTCGCTGCGGACCACGGCGGCGGTGCAGAAGTGGCCGCCGTCGGGACCGCCGGCGAACAGCGGCCCGATCCGGTCCGCCGTCGCGTCGGGCACCGCCCGCGCCGTCACGCCCGGCGGCGGAACCGCACCGGCATCCGGCGTGTTCAGGCTCAACAGGGTGGCCATCGCGGCCAGCGCCGCAAGCGTCCGGGAGGTCCGGCGGACGGCGGGGCGGCGGGCCGGTCGGAGGGGCATGCGCTGGATCATGTTCCGAGGCTCCCCCTCGAAACTGTGACCGGAGCCCGTTATTCCATATGAATCCGCTGTGAATCCGGGGCGGATTCATTACCGCCGCCGGCCCGTCGGGGCTACCGGCGCTCGTACACCGTGACCCGGCGGCCCCGGACCTGCCGGTCCTCCACCACCCTGAAGTGCTCCCCGAGCACGGCCGCCTTCGCCGCGTCCCGCGCCGCGCCCGACGGCTTCGCCACCTTCGCGGCGTCCGTGACCAGCAACACCCGGCGCCGTTCCAGCAGGGCCGCCCTGATCCGCGCCGGGCCCGCCTCCTCGCCCTTGAGCGTCCCCGAGGCCACCGGGTCCCGCTCCAAGGCGACGTCCGCCAGCCCCGCGAAGGCGCCGGGGGAGACCAGCGCGGTGTCCCGGCGGGCCGCCGGGACGAACAGCACCGCGTCTCCCGGCCGCTTCAGCCGCGCCACCTCGCCGGCCACCGCCAGCACGTCGTCGACCCGGCTCGCCGGGGCCCGCTTGGCCAGCTCCACCGGCAGCAGCGCCAGCACGGCGATCCCCACCACACCCGGCACCAGTAGGCGCGACGCCCGCGGGAACCGGGGCGCGGCCGCCCGTACGGCGGCGCCCAGGGCGGCGCCGATCAGCAGCGCGAGGCCGATCATGCTGAAGAGCACGTACCGGTCCAGGAACAGGGGCTGGACGAGCGAGATCCCGATCAGCGCCAGTTGCGGGACCGCCAGCAGCGGCAGCCCCACGGCCGCCGCCGACAGTCGGCCGGTCCGCGGCCGGTCCAGCCACGCGCCCAGCCCGCCGATCGCCAACAGGATCGCCGGGCCGATCATCATGTGCCAGGTCAGCGGCGGAATCCACGACACCTGCTCGGACTGGCTCCGGCTGAACAGGATCAGCGGGAGGGCCCCCGCCACGGCCCCCGCCGCGGCGGCCACCCAGCGCCCGACCACCCCCCGCCCCGCACCCGACCACCACAGCGTCACGGCGTGCGCGGGCAGGACCAGCAGCGACAGCCAGTTCAGCAGTGCGCACACCAGCACGGTGAACCCGTACGCGGTCCAGCGCGGCCACACCCGCCGCCCCCGCCGTCCCCGGCCGGCCCGCCCTCCCCGGCCTCCCCGGCCTCCCCGGCCTCCCAGCCCGGCCGCCCCTTCCGCTGCGTCCGCTGCGTCCGACAGGAGGGACACCAGCAGCAGCGTCGACACCCCGGCGCCGGCGGCGACCAGCGCGTACGGGCGGCCCTCCTGGAGGTAGAACTGCACGGCCGGCAGCAGCGGCAGCGCCAGCCCGCCCCCCAGCCCCGCCCAGAACCCGGCCACCCTCCGGCCGATCAGCGCCGTGCACGCCGCGGCGCCCGCAACCGCCAGCACCGACGGCAGCCGCAGCGTCGCCGTGCTCGCCCCGAACACCTCGAACAGGCCGTGCATCAGCAGGTAGTACAGCCCGTGCACGGCGTCGACGTTGCCGAGCATCCGCCATGTCTCGCCGACCGAGCGCCCGGCCGCGACCTGCCAGGTCGCCGCTTCGTCGCGCCACACGCTGTCCTGCCGGGACAGCCCCCACAGCCCGAGGCCCAAGGTCCACAGGACCGGTACCAGCCACACGAGGATCCGCCGTCGGCCCGCGGTGATGTCGGAAGTCATGGAACGGATCGGATCCTCGCTGGGCGCCTCGGGCGGAAAACACCAGTCTATGGACGCCACGGACGGTTTCCCGACCCGCTGTTGTGCACCGCGGAGCGAGAACGGGAACCCCGGCCGCCCCTAGCCTCGCCGCAGCATCGCGGACCAGGAACACGAACAGCACGAGCAACGAGCAACGAGGGGCGGTACCGGGTGAACTGGCTGATCCACGACTACCGCGAGAGCGATCTCGCCGCAGTCGTCCACCTGATCGACAGCACGGCAGGACTCGGACAGGAGTCCGTCTTCTCGCTGGCCGAATGCATCAGTGCCCTGACCGACCGGCAGCCCTGCGTCGTCGCCGTGCACCAGGGCGTCCCCATCGGGGCGGCCCTCGCCTGCGTCACCGGCGAGCGGGCCTGGGTCATGCGGATCGCGATCGCCGCCGGCTGGCGCGGCCGGGGACTGGCCAGCGCGCTCCTCGTCGAGTTGGAGCGGCGGCTCATAGCCGCCCGCGTGGGCCGCATCGCGTACGTCCTGCCCGAGGAGGACCTGCTCGGCGAGGGCTTGCTCAACGCCGGCTACACCCGGCAGCCCGCCGTCGCCTACTTCGAGAAGAGCGAGCCCCTCCACGGACCCGCCGCCGGCCTCCTCGCCGACCTCGGCGGCCGGTTCCTGCCGAACGGGCTGTGGGCCGGGGTCGCCGGCATGGAACGGGAGAAGGACCTCATCGAGCGGCGCGTCGTCCTCCCCCTCGCCGAGCCCGAGCGGGCCGCCGCGCACGGCGTGCGCCCGCCGCGGGCGATCGCCCTCTTCGGCCCGCCCGGCACCGGCAAGACCACCTTCGCCCGCGCCATCGCCTCCCGCCTCGGCTGGCCCTTCGTGGAACTCCTGCCCTCCCGGCTCGCCGACGAGGGCAACCTCGCCGCCGCGCTGCGCGACGCCTTCGCCCGGATCGCCGAGCTGGAGCGGGTGCTCGTCTTCATCGACGAGGTCGAGGAGATCGCCCCCGTCCGCACGGAACCCGCGCAGCCCGGCGGCGTCCACGGGGTCACCAACGAGCTGCTCAAGCTGATACCCGGATTCCGGGAGGGCGACGAGCGGCTGCTGGTGTGCGCCACCAACTCCGTCCGCTCGCTGGACCCGGCCTTCCTGCGGCCCGGCCGCTTCGACTACCTGATCCCGATCGGCACCCCGGACGCCGCCGCGCGCGCCGCGATCTGGTCCCGGTACACGGCGGGGCGCGCCGACGTCGACGTGGACGCACTCGTGGAGGCCAGCGAGCTGTTCACCCCGGCCGACATCGAACACGCGGCGCGGATCGCGGCGCAGGTTTCGTTCGAACGGGACCTGGAAGCGGTCGGCGTCGCGCACGGCGCGGCAGGGGGCCGGCCCGGCGCCACCACCGAGGACTACCTGGCGGCGGTCGCCCAGTGCCGGCCCACCGTCACCCCGGCCATGACGGGCGAGTTCGAGGCCGACATCACGGCCCACGCCCGCTTCTGACCGCCGCCCTCGGGCGGGCCAGGCCGGTCGGTTACGGTCTCGCCATGGCGTTCGTCCTCTTCATGACCCTGCCGGGGCTGGCCCTCCTCCTCACCGCCATGGCCTTCCTCGACCTGGTGCTGGTGCGCGCGGGCCGGGCCGGTCTGCTGCCCTGGCGGTGGAACGGCCGCCAGGGGCAGGTCTCCGCCACCGGCTTCGAGCAGTTGCACGCGTCGTTCTCGCCGGGCAAGCAGAACGAGCTGAAGGAGCGGCAGAGCGCCCTCGTGATGCGCGACGACGAGGAGGACGGCGCCCCGCCCCGCTCCCGCGTGGACCTCGACGCCGGCCGCGCCGTGATCCGCCCGGCCCCGCCCGCTCCCGGGTCGCGGGACCCGCGCGCAGAGGAGGCTTCAGCGGGGCCCGCTCGCCCTGGCGACGGCGCTCTCGCGGTCCCGACCTAGTGGTCGCAGCCGTAGGTGAACTGCGTGGTGGCCGTGCGCCGGGTGGGCGAGAGGATCTGGATCTCGGCCGTGGCCGGGTAGGTGCCCCGGCCCCGGAAGGTCCACAGCAGGTGGAGCCGCGCTTCGTCCCGGCCCCGGGGCACCTGTTCCGTGAGCTGCTCGGAGTGGGTTCCGTCGCTGCGGATCCACCGGTACGCGACCGTTCCCGGGCGCCCGTTGGTCCGTACGACGGCCACCACGTCGGCCGTGGCGCCGCAGCCGGGGCCCTCTCCGGTGGCGGTGCCCACCGCCAGGCCCCGGACCTCCAGCCCCGGTCCGAAGCGCTGCCAGGCCAGGTAGGCCAGCACGGCGAGCAGCACGGCTGCGGCCAGGGTGTAGCGGCGCCATTCGCGACGCCGCCGACGCGGCGGGACCACCACGGGGAACGGGGCCGGCACGGCCGCCGTCACCCCCGGCCCGAACCGCATCACCGAGCCATCGACCCGGTCCGGGGCGGCGTCCTGCGGCTGCGGCGGCCCGCTGAACCAGTGGCTGCCGAGGACCGTTGCGCTGTACTCGTCGTCGCTCATGCGGGGGAGCACCTCCTCACGACCAGGCTGTCGGTCGCGGGGCCCTGGCCGGCGGCGGGGGAGGTCGTGACCCGGACACCCCAGTAGCAGCCGCCGCCCTTGAAGGCGTGCGTCACCGGTGCGTCCGCAGCCAGCGCCATCAGCCCTGCCCCGCCTACCGTGTGGTCGTACTCCGTGGTGCCGTCCGGCTCGGAGAACGGCTCGTTGTCGTCGCCGGTGAACCACTGCACGGTGACCCTCACCTTGCCCGTGCCGGAGGCCTTGAGCGTGATGTCGGCCCGGCCGGTCTCGTCGTCGGTCTGCGCCAGGCTCACCCCGACCGCGTACACGACCGGGGCGGGAACCGGAGTGGGCGGCGAGGTCGGTGGTTTCGTCGGGGGAGTGGTCCGCGGCGGAGTGGTTCGTGGCGCCGGGACCGTCACCGAGCGGCTCGGGCCCGGACTCGTACTCGGCCTCGGGGAACGGGTCGCGGTCGGGGAAGCCGACGGCAGGAGCGAGGGCGAGGGCGACGGGGAGCCCGAGGCGGCGGGGGACGGGCCGGGCGAGCCGGAGGGGCTCGGAGCCGGTCCGTCGGATCCGGATCCGGAGGCCGAGGGTGCGGGGCTCGACGTGGCGAACGAGTTGACGGCGCGGGCGCCACCCGGCTCGCCCCCCGAGGCGCTGGCCGCCAGCCCGGCCACCACGCCCAACACCAGCGCCGCGCCCGCCGCGATCGTGCCCCGCCGCCCCGGGGCCCAGCCGGAGCCCGGCCCGAGCGAGGTCGTCGCCACCGCCGTGGTTCCCGAGGCCGGGCCGCCCGCGGAGGGGAACAGCAGGGGTAACAGCGCGGCCAGCGCCGCCAGCTTGCGCTGGCCGCGCTCCTCCCATTCCGGTCCGTACCCGGCCAGTGCCGCCCGCTCCAGCTCCGCGACGAACGCCTCGGCGTTCTCCGGGCGCTGCTCGGGGGCCTTGGCCATGCCCCGCCGGATCAGCGGGCGAACGGGCTCGGGTGCCTCGTCCTCCGGTACCGGCGCCTCGACGTGCTGGACCGCGAGCTCACCGAGGTTCTGCCCGGGGAACGGCTTGTGGCCCGTCAGGCACTCGAAGAAGGTGGCCGTCGCCGCGTACACGTCGGCCGCGGGAGTGGCCGGCCGGCCCTGCCACTGCTCGGGCGCCATGTACGCCGGGGTGCCGGCGACCCCGGGTGTGGTGTCGCGGCGCACCGCGATCCCGAAGTCCACCAGTTTGGACAGGCCGTCCGACGCGACCAGCACGTTCTCCGGCTTGTAGTCGCGGTGGACGACGCCCGCCCGGTGCGCCGCCGCCAGGCCCAGGAGGGAGCCCTTCAGCACGACGAGAGCGGCCTCGGGGTCGGTCTGCCCGGACTGCTTGAGCACGGCGCGCAGCGAGATCCCGTCGACGAGCTCCATCACGATCGCGGCGCCGCCGGGCGCCTCCACGTACTCGTAGAGCCGCAAGACGTACGGCGAGTCCAGCCCGCCGAGCAGCCGGGCCTCCGAGCGGAACTCGGCGACGAACGCCGGGTCCTGGCGCAGCCGGTCGGTGAGGTACTTCACGGCCACGGGCGTGCCGGTGGCCTCGTGGACGGCGAGGACCACCAGGCCGCTGGCGCCGGAGCCGAGTTCCCGGACGTGCACGTACCCGGGCACCGTCCAGCCGTTCGTCATCGCCTGTCCCCCGTCCGTCCGTTGCGTCGCCGTGCCCCGAGGCGCGGTCGCGGCGCGATCGGCCATCCCCAGGGACACGGTTTCCGCTCGGGCCGGTTCCCAATCCGGCCGGGGGCCTCAGGCTGCGGCCCGCTCCGCCCCGATCACGGCGTGGAGCCGGTCGGCGGCGGCCCGCCCGAACGCCGGGTCGTTGATGTGGGTGTCGTAGTCGCGGACGGTGGCGGGGCTGCCGCGCAGCCCCTCCCGCAGCGCCGAGAACAGGGCCCTGTCCGCGGCCGGATCGTGGTACGGGCCGCCCGGCGCTCCGAGGGTGGACAGGCCCTGGAGCGGGACGCAGACCTCGGTCGGGCCGGTTGCCGTGCGGAGCTTGGCCGCGATCCGGCGGCCGAGCTCCGCGCACTCCGCCTCGGTCGTCCGGATCACGGTGATGGACGGGTTGTGCACGCGGACCCGCCGGTAACGGGCCCGTTCGGGCAGGGAGTCCAGCGGCCCGAACTTGACCATGTCCAGCGCCCCGAGGCTGACCACCTGGGGAATCCCGGCCCGGCCCGCCGCGGTGAGGCGGTCGGGGCCGGCGGTCAGGACGCCGCCGCACAGGTCGTCCGCGATCTCGCTGAGCGTGAGGTCGAGGACGCCCGCGAAGACGCCCTGCCCGGCGAGGGTCTCCAGGGTGCGGCCCCCGGTGCCGCTGACGTGGAAGACCAGGACCTCGTAGCCGAGTTCGGTCAGCCGCTCGCGGGCCGCGTCCACGCCGGTCGTGGTCACGCCCGCCATGCTCGCCGCCACCAGCGGGCGCGATCCGGAGCCCACCCGGGCCGGGCGGCGCAGCTCCGGCCCGGCCCGGCCGGCCCGTTCGTGGGCCCGGGCCATGCCGGCGGCGGCCGCCACGGCGTTCGCCAGGATCGGCTCCGAGATGGTGTTGAGCCCGGCGATGTCCACCACGCTGTACATCATCGTGATGTCCGAGGATCCGACGTACGCGGACACGTCCCCGGACGCCATGGACGACACCATCACCTTCGGTACGCCCAGTGGCAGTGCGCGCATCGCCCGGGTGGCGATGGAGGTGCCGCCGCTGCCGCCGACGGCCAGCACGGCGTGCAGCCGGCCCTCGGCGTGCAGCCGTAACAGGGTCGCCTCCGCCCCTCTGGCCATCGTCGTCACGGCCGCGCCCCGGTCACCGCCCGCCCGCAGTTCCGCCAGGTCCGCCCCGGCCGCCCGGGCCACCTCGGCGCGCGCCACGTCGGCGGGCACGCGGGGCTCGCCCATGACGCCCGTGTCCACCATGACCACTTCGATGCCGGCGCGCCGCAGCCCCTCGCGCAGCCAGCCGTACTCGACACCCTTGGTGTCCAGGGTTCCCACCAGCACGACGTTCGTCATACGTGCAATGTCCGCTCGGGTGGGGTTTGTTGGCAAGCCAAGGTCAAGTCAACCTTCCAGTAACTCCGACAGCCGTTCCAGGAAGACCACTTGAGAGGCGATCAGCTTGACCCGTGCCTCCTCCGGCGCGAACCAGGCCACCCGGTCCAGCTCCGGGAACTCCTGCACCCGGCCCGAGTGCGGAGGCCACTCCATCGTGAAGGTCCCGGGCACCATCAGAGCCGGATCGAGGTCCGCGCGCACGGCCCAGATCACCACCTGCTTCCCGCCGGGCATCCGGGCCTCGCCCAACGGCAGGTACGGACCATCCGGCGGGGGCAGCCCGATCTCCTCGGTGAACTCCCGCCGGGCCGCGGCCAGCGGGGTCTCGTCCTCCTCGTACTCCCCCTTGGGGATCGCCCAACCACCGTCGTCCCGGTGCGCCCAGTACGGGCCGCCCATGTGCCCGAGGAGCACCTCGACCCCCGCCCCGGGATCTGCGGGGCCGGCCGCCCCGCGGAACAGGAGCAGGCCGGCGCTTCGCTTGTTCTTCATGGCCGGATGCATGCCCAGCCGGACGGCCGGTCGCACGGTCCGCACACCAGTGCCCGTCCGTCACCGCCCGTCCGTCACCGCTCCTGCGTCGGCGGCCGTACGTCGGCGGCCGTACCTCAGTGGTCGTGCGGGCCTTCCCGGTGCACCGGGCCGTGGGCGTCCGCGCAGTGCGGGTCGGTCCGGTCCTCGCCAGCGCCGCCGACCGTGAGCAGGGCCTCCTGCACGTGGTCCACCTGGAGGGTGGTGTGCGTGATCGCGTACTCCTTCGCCAGCAGCCGCTCCAGGTCCCGGCGCACCGCGTGGCAGTCCCCGGCCGGCTCGACGAGGACGTGTGCCGACAGCGCCGCCTGGCCCGAAGTGATGGTCCATATGTGCAGGTCGTGGACCTCGGTGACCGGGGGGTGCCCGACCAGCCGGTCGCCGACCGCGTCAGGGTCGAGGTGCGCCGGGGCCGCCTCCAGGAAGATCCGGCCGGACTCGCGGACCAACCCGTAGCCGGCCTTCACCATCAGCACCACCACCACGAGCGTGGCGATCGCGTCGGCCTGTACGAAGCCGGTGGTCAGCACGATCAGACCGGAGACGGCGGTACCGATGAAGGCGAACAGGTCGTTCAGGATGTGCTGGTAGGCCCCCTCGACGGCGAGCGAGGAGCGGTTCGCCCGGGAGATGCACCAGGCCGCCGCGATGTTCACGACGATGCCCGCGAGTGCCGTGACCAGGACCAGCCCGCCCGCCACCGGCGGCGGGTCGATCAGCCGCTGGACGGCCTCGTACGCCAGCCAGACCGCGAGCAGCAGCAGGGTGAGCCCGTTGGCCTGGGCGGAGAGTATCTCCGCCCGCTTGAGGCCGAAGGTGTACCCGCCACGGGCCGGACGGGCCGCGAGCCGCATCGCGATCAGCGCGAGGACGATCGAGACCGCGTCGGTCAGCATGTGCGCGGCGTCGGAGATCAGGGCCAGCGACTGCGCGATGATGCCGATGACCACCTCGATCGCCATGAACGCGCCGATCAGGCCGAGCGCGATCGCCAGCCAGCGCCGGTCGGCGTCCGCGGACACGCCGTGGCCGTGTCCGGCGTGACCGTGACCGTGACCGTGGCCGTGCTCGTGAACTGCGTCGTGGTCGTGGGCGTGGTCGGTGCCCTGGCCCCGCCCCGCGAGATCGTGATCGTGGTCGTACACGCCCATGGCGTCCCCCGTCCGTTCGGTTCCGACGCGTGAAGTGAAGCGCACTGTGAAGCAATGGGCAAAGGCTGCAACGGGGACCGTTGTCATTACCCATAAGACCCCAGCTGACCTGCGGTTATGCCGCCAGGTGCGGGCCGTGTCAAAATCGGCTCATGGTCCAGCGCCCCGGTGTGCCGACCGCGCCCGAGCTCCTCCTGGAAACCGACACGGGCTCCACCACGATGAGCCCCGGCCGGACCTACCACGTCGGCCGCGACCCGCTGTGCGAGGTCTGGCTGCAGGACGCCCGCGTCTCCTGGCACCACGCGGTCCTGCGCACCGAAGGCGACCACTGGACCGTCGAGGACGAGAACAGCACCAACGGCACCTGGGCGGACGGCCACCGCATCCACGAGCGGAGCATCGGCGCCGGCAGCGAACTCCGCTTCGGCAACGCCCAGGACGGCCCCCGCGTCCGCCTCCTCGGCCGCACCCCGGCCGCCCGTCAAGCCCGGCCCGCGACGCCACCCCCGCCCCCCGCACACACCGCCCGGCGGCCCGACTCCGTCGCCGATCCGTCGCTGACCAGCACCTTCCGCGAACCCACCAGCATCCACCCGCTACCCCCGCGCGCGGTCGTCCGCATCGGCCGCGACCACGACAACGACCTCGTCATCCAGGACCTGATCGTCTCGCGCAGGCACGCCGAACTACGCTCCCGCACCGACGGCACCCAAGAGATCGCCGACCTCGGCAGCCACAACGGCACCTTCCTCAACGGCGCCCGCATCACCGTCGCCGCCGTCGCCGAAGGCGACATCATCGGCATCGGCCACACCGCGCTCTGCCTCGTCGGCGACCGGCTCCAGGAGTACGTCGACACCGGCGAGGTCTCCCTCGACGTCCAGGACCTCGCCGTCGCCGTCGACCACGGCCGCAAGACCCTCCTCGACGACGTCTCCTTCCCCGTCGGCGCCCGCTGCCTGCTCGCCGTCGTCGGACCCAGCGGCGCCGGCAAGTCCACCCTCCTCGGCGCCCTCACCGGCCTGCGCCCCGCCGACCGGGGTACCGTCCTCTACGACGGCCGCGACCTCTACCGCGCCTACGCCGAACTGCGCAGCCGCATCGGCCTCGTCCCCCAGGACGACATCCTGCACACCCAGCTCACCGTCCGCCGCGCCCTCACCTACGCCGCCGGACTGCGCTTCCCGCAGGACACCGCCCCGGCCGAACGCCAGGCCCGCGTCGGCGAGGTCATCGACGAACTCGGCCTGCAACAGCGCGCCGACCAGCCCATCCACAGCCTCTCCGGCGGCCAGCGCAAACGCGTTTCCGTCGCCCTGGAACTACTGACCAAGCCCTCGCTGCTCTTCCTCGACGAACCCACTTCCGGCCTCGACCCCGGGATGGACCGCTCGGTGATGCACATGCTGCGCGGTCTCGCCGACGACGGCCGCACCGTCATCGTCGTCACGCACAGCGTGCTCAGCCTCGACGTCTGCGACCGGCTGCTCGTCCTCGCTCCGGGCGGACGCATCGCCTACTACGGGCCCCCGCAGGACGCCCTAGGCTTCTTCGGCTGCGATGCATGGCCGGAGGCCTTCGACGCGTTCGAGACACAGCACGGTCGGGACTGGGCGGGCGAGTACCGGGCCTCCGCGCACTACCGCCGCTACGTCCACAGCCCCGCCCACCGGCCCGACGCCGGCGGATACCGGGCCGAGGCGCCGTCGGACTTCGCCGCCGCCCCGCCCAAGGCCCAGAGCTGGGGCGCCCAGCTGTCCATCCTGATGCGCCGCTACGCCGCCGCGCTCAGCGCCGACCGCACCTTCCTCATCATCATGATCGCGCTGCCGTTCGTGATGGGCGCCATGACCCGCGCCCTGGCCGGCAGCTCCCTCACCCGGGAGACCGCGATCAACGCCCTGCTGATCCTCTGCGTCGGGGGCGTCCTCACCGGCGCCGCCAACGCCGTACGCGAACTCGTCAAGGAGCGCGTCATCTACCAGCGCGAACGGGCCGTCGGCCTGTCCAGATCCGCCTACCTGATGTCCAAGGTGGTGGTGCTCGGCGCCATCACCGCCGCCCAGGCCGTCGTCCTGACCCTCGTCGGGCTGTACGGCGTCGACACCAACGCCCCCGGCGGCCGAGGGGTCCTGCTGCCGCCGCTCGCCGAGATCACCCTGGCCGTCGCCCTGCTGTCCATCACCGCGATGGTGCTCGGCCTGCTGGTCTCCGCCCTGGTCAGGAAGGAGGAGGTCACCATGCCGCTGCTGGTCCTCCTCGCCATCGTCCAGGTCGTCTTCTGCGGAGCCCTGCTCCAATTGGACGGCGTCCCCGTGATCGGCCAACTCGCCTGGCTCGTCCCCTCGCGCTGGGCCCTCGGGGCCATGGCCGGCACCATCGACCTCGGCGCGCTCGTCCCCGGCGACCTCACCGACGACCCGCTCTTCGCACACAGCGCCGGCGTGTGGCTGCTCGACGTCGGCATGCTGGCCGCCCTGTCCGTCCTGTTCGGCGTCGTGGTCGCACGGCTGCTGCGCCGCCACGAGCCCGCCATCATGCGGAAGTAGCGGCGGACGCCATGACCTACCCCGGCCCCGAGGACTACGGCACCGTCACCGGCTTCCGGCCCACCCACGTGGTGCCCCAGGACGGCATGCCCGCCTGGGAGACGCCCGACGTCTCCCGGCCCACCGCGTCCCTGGACGCCTTCCTCCCCGTACAGCTGCTCTCCCGACGCGGCGAGTGGGGAGAGGTCCTCTGCGCCAACGGCTGGTCCGCCTGGGTGGACGGCCGGCTGCTGGTCTCCGTACCGCAGCCGCCACCGACCGGCGGACAGCCGAGGGCACGCACCGACGACCCGCGCCCGCTGATCGCGCGCAGCGCGGGCGTCCTGGACCGCTACCGGCGCGCGGTCGAGGAGCTGGCCGCCGGACGGCTGGACGGCGAGGCGTTCCGCAGCGGGACGAAGGGGCTGCGGGCCGGGGTGGTCGTCGACGGCGAGTCCGTCTGGCTGTACGACGAGCCCACCGGGCACTGGATGTACGGGGACGGTGCCCGCCTGTCGACGTACGCGGCCACCGGCGAACCGGACGCGGCTGCGGCTGCCGGTGCCGCTGCCGGTCCGGGCGGTGGGGGCGGCGCCGGGGCCGGACGGGGCGGCGGGCGGGAGGGCGCTGCAGCCGAGGCGGCCGGGGGCGGAGCCCCCCGCGATCCCGACCTCGACCCGACCCGGGTCATCCCCCCGGCTGACGGCGAGTCCTGACGGCCAGCCTGACGGCGGCCGGCCTGACGGCCGGGGGCCGGGGAGGGGCGGGCCTCCCGGCGGTCACGGGCCCGTGGCCGCGGGCTGCGGTTCGACGAGGCCGCGGCGGTGGACCGGGCGGGCCAGCAGGCCCCCGACGAACCCCGCGAGCGCCCCCCAGAGCAGCGCGAGCCCGACGTTCCGCCACAGCACCGCCTGCAGTTCCACCGTGCCGCCGAGCCCGGACACGTCGCCGAGGCCCAGCAGGGACATGCCGAACCGGGCCTGCATCGGGACCAGCAGGCACACCACCAGGACGGCGAGCCCGAGGGCTGCGCCCAGGTGCAGGGCGTGCTGCCGGGGGCGGACGTGGGCGGGGGAGCGTACGGCGGTCAGGAACCCCGTACCGAGCAGCAGGACGGCGGCGGCCGGGACCAGCCACCACACCCACGCCTCGTGTTCGGCGAGCGCGGCCACGTCGACCGCGGCGGTGTCCGCCCCGGAATCCGACCCGGACGCGCGCAGCACCGTGTCCAGCACCTGCGGGACGGGCAGGCCGAACGGCCCCTCGACCTTGCCGTCCCAGGCCCCGCCGAAGCCCAGGGTGAACGCGAGCCAGGCGACGTTCGGCAGGCCGAGCAACATCACGGCGAAGGTCCGGTCGGCGTGGCCGCGCGTTGCGGCCACGACCAGGCCGACCACGGCCCCCAGGGCGACGCACGCGAGGAGCAGGGCGACGGTGGCGAAGGCGGCGGGCCGCACCGCCGTGTGGAAGCGGACGAGGCCCGCCGGGAGCGGTGCCCGACGCGAGACCAGCAGGGCGATCAGCAACAGGCCCAGGATCCACAGCAGCCCGAAGAAGAGGGTCGCGGGCACAGCGGCCCGGAAGCCGACGGTGGGTGCGGCGTCGAAGAGCTCGGCGAGGTCCCCGATCGGTGAATCGCCCGTGGAGACGGCGAAGGTCTGCCGGGCCAGGAGCGCGGTGCCGGTGAGGGCCAGCAGCCACAGCAGGACCAGCGGAACGGCGTGGGCGAGGAGTTCGCGCGGCCGGGCCACCGCCCGGTTGTGCAGGGGGTGCAGGAAGAGCGAGCCGACCGTGAGCGCCCCGGCCAGGCTCACCGAGAGGGGGAGTACGGTCAGGCTCGCGTCGGCGTCGGCAAGGAAGCCCGCCCCGCCGGTCACCTGGACGGAACCGCCCGCCGCCAGCACCACCACGGCCGCCGCGACGTGCGGGAACGCACCGCCGGGCAGCTCCCCGGCACCCGCACACGCCAGGCCGGCGGCGGACACCGCGGCCATCACCGCGAACCCCGCCACGACCGCGACGAGGGCGTCGCGCCAAGCCCGCAGGGGACCCCGGGTCGTACGGCTCACACCGCCACCGTAGGCAGCCCCGGCTTGCGGCCACCACCGGGAGGCCGCACACAATGGTCCGCAGGAGTGACTTACATCCAGAGATGTCCTGATGAAGTAGGAGAAAGCGGAACACCGACCCGGGGGTCGTGTCCACGTCCCCTCCGTCTGGGACAGGGAACGCCCGTGACCACAAAGCCTTCCGGCACACCGCCGTCAGAGCGCCCCACAGGACCTCCCGCAGGCCCGCTCGCGGACCCGCGGAGCCGCGAGGGCCCGCCGACCGTGATCGACACCCCCGCCGGAACCGGAGCCGGCGGGACCGGCGGTGGCGGACGGGGCGGCGGCGGGCCCTGGGGCGGTTCGGGGGGCGGTGCCGGCGGTGGTGGCTCCGGCGGGGGTGAACCGCCCCCGCCCCCGACGGGCCGTGGCGGCCCCCCGGGGCCGTGGTGGCGCTCCATACCCCGGCTCGTCACCGCCGCGGTGGCGGTCGCCGCCGTCGTGGCGCTCGCCGTGGTGCTGACCCGCCCGACCGGCACGCCCGAGGCGGGCGGCGAGTTGTTCCTGGAATCCACCGCGGCGCAGGGCCAGGACCCGTACACCGCGTCCACGGTCACCGAGCCCGCGCCGCCGGCCGCGACCTCGCCCCCGCCTCCACCCCCGGCGACCATCACCGGGCCCATCACCGCGCGGGCCGTCACCGGTGCGACCCCGACCCTGTACGGCGGCACCCGCAACGTCGCCAGCTGCGACATCGAGAAGCAGGTCCGGCTGCTGTCCGCCGAGCCGGACAAGAACCGGGCGTTCGCCGAGGCCCTGGGCATCCAGCCGGCGGCCGTGCCCGGCTACCTGCGCTCGCTCACCTCGGTGACCCTGCGCAACGACACCCGGGTCACCAACCACGGCTACCGGGAGGGCCGCCCGGCCCCCTACCAGGCCGTGCTCCAGGCCGGGACGGCCGTACTCGTGGACGGCCACGGCGTGCCCCGGGTCCGCTGCGCCTGCGGCAACCCGCTGGGCGAGCCGGTGCCGCTGCGGGCCGGTTCGACGAGGCAGGGGTCGCCGTGGGCCTCGTACCAGCCGCAGAACGTGGTGGTGGTGCAGCCGACGATCAAGGTCATCAGCAAGATCACCATCTACGACCAGCGCACCGGGCGCTGGTACGAGCGGGGACCCGGCGACCCGAGGGGGCCCCGGAAGGACCGGGACCGGCCGATTCCGCCGCCGCCCCTGCCCCCCACGCCCCCCGCGCTACCGGAGACCCCCACGAGCCCTCGGACCCGTGTGCCGACCGGCACCCCGACCGGCACCCCCACCCCGACCGGAACGCGTACCGGAACCCCGACCGGCACCCCCACCGGAACCCCGACGGGAACCCGCACCGGGACGGCCACCCCGACCGAGACCCGCACGCCCGGGGAGACCCGTAAGGGCACCACCACCCCGGAGGAAACCGGAAGCCCCGCAGGCACCGCCTCCCCGCCCGCTCTTCCCTCCCCGCCCGGACCGACCTCGGTGGCTCCCACTCCGCCGGTCTTGCCCCCCGTTCCCCCGGTGGCCCCCTCCCCGCCGCCGGTGGCTCCCTCCCCGCCGCCGGTGGCTCCCTCCCCGCCGCCCCCGCCGCCCCCGGTGGCCCCGCCCCCGCCGCGTCCGGTCGCTCCCACCCCGCCGGTCCTGCCACCCGTTCCCCCGGTGGCTCCGTCCCCGGCGGCAACGGCTCCGTGACCGGCGACGGCGAGCGACGAGGACGACCGGCAGCGGTGAGCGGCAACTTGCGGCCGGCGGAGCACCCCGGCGCCCCCTGCCTGCACCGGTGCGCCCGTGCCTCCACCGGTGCGCCCGCCGACCGCGTTCAGTCCCCCGCCGACGGCGGCCCGGCCGGTCCCGCACCCCGCTCGACCGACGCCGCCACGTCCGACAGGTCCTTCATCACGGCCTTGGCCACGGCTCTCGTTCCCAACCGGTTAAGCAGCCGCATGAACGGGCCCGGCCGCTTCCCGCTCGCTGTCGGGGCCGCCGAGAACGTCATCCGCACCGCCGTCCGCCCGGGGGACCGCTCGGTGAGCCGGAACTCCGACACGTAGTGCACGCCCGAGCCGTCGGCTTCGGCGACGTACCGTTCCGGTGCGACGCACGCCGTCACGTACATCTCCTCCGTGGCCTTCTTGCCGAACATCCGCCTGGTCTCGCGCCAGCGCGTGCCCACCCGGAACGGCCCGGGAGTGAGCACCTCGACCGCGTCCACGCCCGACACCACGTCCGGCATCGACTCCAGGTCCGTCAGTGCCTGCCACACCCGTTCGACGGAGGCCGCCATCTCACGCTCCACCACAACCCGTGGCCCGTTCATATCCGGATTGTCCCGCCCGTGCCGCCCCCGCGCTCGACACCGATTGGTGAGACCCTGGCAACATGGCCGAAAGGGGAACGAGCCCCGAGGTCGACTGGCCCGCGCAACCGGACATGAGCCTCGCGCTCAACCACATGGGCACCTTCGACTGGGACCTCGACAGCGGGCGGATGTACCTGGACTCCACCGCCCTCGGAGTGCTCGACCTGCGCCCCGACGAGTTCAGCGGCACACCCGCCGGACTCCGCCGGCGGATGGCACCGTCCGAGGAGGCACGGCTCGACGCCCGCGTGGCCCAGGCCCTCAAGGACGGGCGCAGCCACTACGGGGCGTACGTACGCATCCGCCGGCGCGACGGGTCCCGGGCCTGGGCGCACATCCAGGGCCACATCCTGCGGAACCAGTCCGGCCGCCCGTACCGGATCATCGGGATCCTCCGCGACGCCGCCCACGACCCCGGCGACCCCGGCGCCGGCGGGGAGCGGGCCGAGGGCCGGCGCCGGATGACGGGCGTCGTCGAGCGCACCACCGCCATCCTGGCCCACGCCCGCACCGTCCACGACGTCACCGACGTCCTGAAGGACCCCGAGGCCCTCGGCCACCTCGGCGCCGTCAGCGTGATGCTCGGCATCGTCGACGGGGGCCGCATCCACCTGGTCGCCGAGGGGCGACTGGGCACGTACGTGCCGCAGATCGAGTACACCCGCATCGATGCGCAGTTCCCGATGAGCGAGGCCGTACGGAACCTCCAGCCGGTCTTCATCGGCTCGCGCGAGGAGTTCCGCGTCCGCTACCCCCAGCTGTGGCAGTACATCGAACCGCTGACCGTGCACAGCGGGGTCTACCTTCCGCTCATCGCCCAGGGACGGGCCATCGGCGCACTCGGCCTGTTGTACGAGCGGGACGGCGACTTCACCGACGAGGAGCGCAACGTGCTCGTCGCCCTGGGCAGCGGCATCGCGCAGAGCCTCCAGCGCGCCATCCTTTTCGAGCAGGAGCACGACCTCGCGGAGGGCCTCCAGCGGGCCATGCTGCCGCGCCGGATCCCCGACGTGCCCGGCACGCGGATCGCCGTGCGCTACCGGGCCGCGCGGGCCGGGCGGGAGATCGGCGGCGACTGGTACGACGTGGTCCCGCTCGGCGACAGCCGCGTCGGCGTGATGATCGGAGACGTCGAGGGGCACGACACGGACGCGGCCGTGATCATGGGCCAGCTGCGGATCGTCCTGAGGGCCTACGCCGCCGAGGGCCACACCCCCGGGACGGCCATGGCCCGCGCCTCCGCCTTCCTGCGGGACCTCGCCACCGACCGCCTCGCCGCCTGCACGTACGCCGAGATGGACCTCAGCACCGGCATGCTGCAACTGGTCCGCGCCGGCCACCACGACCCGATGGTGCGGCGCGGCGACGGCACCTGCCACCCGGTCCCGGTGGCCGGCGGGGCCCCGCTCGGACTCGCGCCGAACCCGTCGCCCCCGGCGTCGCCGTCGCCCGGCAACGGCGGTACGGGCTACCCCGTCACCAGCATCGAGCTGCACCCCGGCGACACCCTCGTGCTGTGCACGGACGGCCTGCTGGTGCAGCCCGGCACGAAGGACCGCGAGGAGGGGATGCGCGCCCTCATGGCGGCGGTCTGCGCCGGGCCGGTCGACGTGGAGGAACTCGCCGACGCCCTGTGCGACCTGGGCGGTGACCAGGGCGGCCGGGACGACATGGCCCTGCTCCTGCTCCGCCGCCGCGGCACCCCCACCCCGCGCGGCGGCGGCCCCCTGCGGCTGCGGCTCGCCCCCGGCGACCCCGAGGCACCGGCGACGGCCCGCCACCTGATCCGGGCGGCCGTGGCCGCGTGGGGGGCGAAGGAGCTCATGGACGAGATCGTGCTGGCGGCTGACGAACTGATGACCAACGCCCTCGTCCACACGGACGGCGGCGGCCACGTCAGCCTCCGCATGACCGCGGAGGGCCGGATCCGCGTCGAGGTCGAGGACTCCAGCAGCGCCCTGCCGCACCGCCGGGAGGCGGGCGACTGGGAGGTCTCGGGCCGCGGCCTGCTGCTGGTCGAACGTCTGGCCCGGGAGTGGGGCGTGGAGCCGCGGGGCGGCGGCAAATGCGTGTGGTGCGAGTTCGCCCCCCAGGAGACCCCGGCGGCACCGTAACCGCGGACGGGCCCGCCGGCTCCGAGGCGCCCGCCGGCCCCGGGGCGCCCGGCGGCACCCCGGGCCGGGGGCACCGCTCCGGGGGAGCGCCCGCGGTCGCGGTGCCGCGCCCCGGCCGCGTACCCGTGGGCCCGGATCTTGCCGCGGGGCCGGCTCCGCACCGGGAGAAAACCGGATGAACCCCGGGCGTACCGCCACGTAGCGTTGCGCCCCATGGAACCGTTGACCGAGAAGCAGATCCGTTCGTCCTTCGTGAACTGCACCAAGGGCGAGGCCGCCCGGCTGAAGCTGCCGCCGGACTTCTCCGAACTCCCGTGGGAGGACCTCGACTTCCTCGGCTGGATCGATCCGGGCGCCCCGCTGCGCGCCCACCTCGTACGCCCCGCGGGCGACGGGTCCGCCGTCGGCATCAGCCTGCGCGTCCCGGGCACGAACCGCACCAGCGCCCTGAAGTCCAGCGTCTGCCAGATATGTCTGACCGGGCACGCGGCCTCCGGCGTCTCCCTGCTCGTAGCCCCGCTCGCCGGCCCGCGGGGCCGCGAGGGCAACAGCGTCGGCTTCTACATCTGCGCCGACCTCGCCTGCTCCCTCTACATGCGGGGCCGGCGGGAGCCGAAGCTGCGGGGCCGGCGGTACGAGGAGACGCTGACGCTGGAGGAGCGCGTCGGCCGGGCCATGGACAACCTCGACGCCCTCACCGCGAAGGTCACCGGCTGAGGGCCCTCACAGCCGGACGAGCGTCACCTCGGTGGCCTTCACGCTCGTCCACACCGAAGACCCGTCGGCCAGGCCCAGTTCGGCGGCCGCCTCGGGGGTGATCTCCGCGACGAGGTCCGGCACGTCGACCGAGCCCACCAGCACGCGCAGCCGGCTGCCGACCGAGGTGATCTCCCGCACGGTGCCGGGCCACACGTTGCGGGGACTGCCGCCCGGCCGGTCGCGGTGCACGGACACCGCCTCCGGGCCGATGATCGCGAGGGCCTCGGCGCCCTCCGGCAGCGTCTCGGCCACCACCAGCCGACCCCCGGAGGGCAGGGCGAGCCCCTCGGCGGAGGCGGTGCCCGGCCAGGCGTTGCGGCCCAGCATCCTGGCCACCCACGGGGACCGCGGATGGCGGGTCACTTCGGCGGGCGGTGCTTCCTGCAGGGCTCTGCCGTCGGCGAGGACGAGCACCCGGTCGGCCAGCGACACCGCCTCGACCGGATCGTGCGTGACGATCAGGCAGACCCCGCCGAAGCCCGCCAGGTGGGTGCGCAGCATGTGCCGGACGTGGGCCCGGGTCGCCTGGTCCAGGGAGGCCAGCGGTTCGTCGAGCAGCAGGAGGCGCGGCCGGGCGGCGAGTGCCCGGGCCAGGGCGACCCGCTGGGCCTGGCCGCCGGAGAGCTGGCCGGGCTTGCGGTGGGCGAGGTGGCCGACGCCGAGCCGGTCCAGCCACTGCTGGGCCGCGCGGCGGGCCTCGGCCCGCGGCACCCGGCGCGCCCGCAGCCCGTACGCCGTGTTGGCCAGCGCGCTGAGGTGCGGGAAGAGGGCGCCGTCCTGCGGGACCCAGGCCACCTGCCGCCGGTGCGGGGGCAGCGCCGTGACGTCGGCGTCGCCGAGGCGGAGCTCGGCGCGGGCGCGCGGGGTCAAGCCGAGCAGGGCGCGCAGCAGGGTCGTCTTGCCGGCGCCGTTCTCGCCGACGACGGCGATGGTGGTGCCGGGCGGGGCGTCGAGGGTGAGCCGGGTGAAGCCGGTGACCGCGGCGTGCAGGGGCCAGCGGCCCCCGTCGGACGGGCCGCCCCCGGCACCCCCGGGCGTGTCCGGGGCCGTGACGGGCCGGGCCGACGACGAAGGCGGGGCGGCCACGGGGGCCGGCGAAGGCGAGGCCGAAGGGGCCGGTGAGGCCTCCTCGGCCGGCGTCGGCCGGGCCACGGCGGCCTCGCGGGCGACGGCCGGGGTGCCGGTCCAGCGGCCGCGCAGGGCGATCAGCACGGCCATGGCGATCGCGAGGAGCAGGAGGGAGACGGAGGTAGCGGCCTCCGGGCTGTCCTGGAGCAGCAGGTAGACCTGCAGGGGCAGGGTCTGGGTGGTGCCGGGCAGGTTCCCCGCGAAGGTGATGGTCGCGCCGAACTCGCCCAGCGCCCGCGCCCAGGTGAGCGCGGCGCCGGCCACGAGGCCGGGGCCGACCATGGGCAGGGTCACGCTGAAGAACACGCGCACCGGTGCGGCACCGAGCGAGGCGGCGGTGTCCTCGTAGCTCTGCTTCAGACCGCCGAGCGCGCCCTCCAGGCTGATGACGAGGAACGGCATCGCCACGAAGGTCGCTGCGAGGACGGCACCGGAGGTGTGGAACGGCAGGGTGATCCCGAAGCTGTCCTCCAGCCACGGCCCGAGCAGCCCGCGCCGCCCGAAGCCCAGCAGCAGCGCCACACCGCCGACCGTCGGTGGGAGCACCATCGGCAGCAGCACCAGCGAGCGGACGAAGGCCTTGCCCTTGAACTCGACGCGGGCCAGCAGCCAGGCGAGGGGCACCCCGAGGAGCAGCGAGAGGCCGAGGGCCCAGAACGACACGACGAGCGAGAGTCGCAGTGCCTCGACCACACCGGGGCTGGTGAGGTGCGTGCCGAGGTCGCTCCACTCGGTGCGGGTGAGGATCCCGACGAGCGGGAGCAGCAGGAAGGCGACGGCGACCAGCGCGGGTAGCGCCAGGGCGGCGGGTGGCCGGGTGCGGGTGCGGGTGCCGGCGCGGGTGCTGGTGGGGTGTCTGCTCATGCGGGTTCCTGGCTGAAGCGTACGGGGACGGGGGCGCGGGCCGCCCCGAACGGCGGCCGGGGCGGCGGTGAGCCGGGCGGGGAGCACCGGGGCGGCGGAGCCGGTTGCAGCACGTGTGTGGGGCACCGCCCGTCCCCCCGGTCTAGGCCGGTGCCCAGCGATCCCGGCCGGCGGCGCGTCCGGCGCCCGGTGCCGTGCCGGCTCAGGGCTTCTGGAAGCCCGCGTCCTGCAGGATCTTCTGGGCTTCCGGGCCGCTCAGCCAGGCGACGAAGGCGGCCGCGGCCCCTGCGTTCCCGGACTGCTTGAGGGTGGCGGCAGGGTACGAGGCCACGGCGTTCTGCTCGTCCGGGATCTCGACGGCCTCCACCTTGTCGGCGGACTTGGCGGAGTCGGTCTTGTAGACCAGGCCGGCGTCGGCCTCACCGAGCTCGACCTTGCTCAGCACGGCGCGGACGTTCGGCTCCTGGGAGACCGGCTTCACCGCGATCTTCTGGGCGTCGAGGATCTGCTTGCTGTAGCGGCCGACCGGCACCTCGGGCGCGGCGAGCACGACCTTGATCTTGGTGTCGGCGAGGTCCTTGAGTGCGGCGATCTTGAACGGGTTGCCCTTGCCGGTCGCGATGACCAGGCGGTTCTTGGCGATGATCGACGGCTCACCGGTCTCGCCCTTCAGGCCGTCCATGGTCTTCGTGTCGGCGGTCACGAGCGCGTCGGCCGGGGAGCCCTGCTTGACCTGGGCGGCGAGTTCCTGGGAGCCCGCGAAAGAAAACGTGATCTTCGTGCCGGGGTGGGCCTTCTCGTACGCGGCACCCGCGGTCTTGAACACGTCGGTCAGGGAGGACGCGGCGAGGACGGTGAGGCGCGCGGCCTTCGGTGCGGCGCCGGAGGAGGCGGAGGCGGAGGCGCCCGCGCCGGATCCGCCGTCGGCGGCCTGCTGGTCGCTGCTGCCGCAGGCCGACAGGGCGGGGACGAGCAGGGCCGCGGCGAATGCCGCGGCCAGGGCGCCGCGGCGGTTCACGGGGAGGGACATGGATGGTGCTCCTCGGTCGGGTCGGTGGCCGGACGGCGGCCGGCTGCACGGAATGGCGACCCGCGCCGGTGACGGCGGAGCGGGCGGTGGTGAAGTACGCGAGGGGGCGGGACGGGTGACGGCGGCGTCGCGTGGGGGAACGGGCGGCGGGCGGCGAGGGGCGGCAGGTCAGCCGCGGTCGACGTGCACGCCGGTCGACTTCACGCGGGCGGTGGCCCGCATGCCGACCTCCAGCCCGAGCTCCTCGACGGACTCGCGGGTGAGTACGGAGACCAGCCGGTGCGGGCCCGCCTGGATCTCGACCCGGGCGGATACGTCGCCGAGCGTCAGGGCGGTGACGATGCCCGGGAAGGCGTTGCGGGCCGAGGTGCGCGGCTCGTCGTCCTCGGTGTGGGCGCCCCGGCCGACCTCGACGGAGAAGGCGGCCAGGTCACGGCCGACGATCAGCCGTCGCCCTGCCTCGTCGCGATGGGTCGCGACCCTGCCGGCGTCGGCCCAGCGGCGGACGGTGTCCGGGCTGACGCCCAGCAGAGGTGCCGCCCGGCCGATGGTGTAGGACTGCATGTGCGACAAGGTAGGGGCACTCGCCGGGCATTTGCAATTCTCTTCGGATGATCTCCATCGCAGATGCCTTTTCGATTGGCTGTTCCGCCAAAATGTACTCCGCTGCCGGGCCCACAGATCGCTAGAGTCGGGGCATGGCAGCTGAAACAACCGAAACGGGAACCGCACGGGTGGACGCCTGGATCTGGTCGGTCCGCCTGACCAAGACCCGCTCGATCGCGGCGACGGCCTGCCGTGCGGGGCACGTGAAGGTCAACGGGGAACGCGCGAAGCCGGCCCAGTCGGTGAAGGCGGGCGACGAAGTGCGGCTGTTCCATGCGGGGCGCGAGCGCGTCGTGGTGGTCAAGCGGCTGGTGACGAAGCGGGTGGGCGCGCCGGTGGCCGCCGAGTGCTTCGTCGACAACAGCCCGCCGGCTCCGACCGCCGTCGAGGCGGCCGCCGTCGGCATCCGGGACCGCGGCACGGGCCGCCCGACGAAGCGCGACCGCCGCGAATTCGACCTCCTCCGCGGCCGCTAGCGAAGCCGCAGCCACCGGCCGGGGTGGCCCGCAGTACGCGGGTCCGTCCCCGTGCCGTGGGCGCCCGGCGCCCTCAGGTCTTGCGGTACGCGTAGGCCTCTGCCGCGGCCAGGGCGACGGCGTCCAGCGGAGCGCCGGCAGAGGCCGCGACCACCGCCGCCACCGCCCCCTCCACGAACGGCGCGTCCACCAGCCGCGCCCCCGCCGGCAGTTCTCCCTCGGCCAGCAGCGCCTTCACCGTGAGCACCGCGCTGCCCAGGTCCGCGAGCACCGCGACCCCCGCCCCGCGGTCCACCTCCCGTACGGCCGCCGCGATCCGGTCCGCGCTCGTGCCGAGCCCGCCGTCCGCAGTGCCGCCGGCCGCGGCGACGGGGGCCACCGGTCCGCCTGCGGCCAGGCCCGCCGCCAGCTCCGCCACGGACTCCGCGACCCGGGCGCTGTGCGACACCAGCACGATGCCCACCGTCCCCGCGGTCACCCGGCCACCTCCGCGAGGGCCCCCAGGAGCAGTGCGGACGAGGTCGCCCCGGGGTCCTGGTGGCCGATGCTCCGCTCGCCGAGGTAGCGGGCCCTGCCCTTGCGGGCCAGCATCGGGACCGTGGCCCGTGCGCCGTCCTGCGCTGCGTCCCCGCCCGCCCGGTACGAGGTGCTCAGCGCCGCCACCCCCGGTACCAGTGCGTCCAGCATCGTCTTGTCCCCCGGCGCCGAGCCGCCCAGCTGCGCCACCGCGCCCACGCCCGCGTACAGCGCTTCGCGCACGGCGTCGTCGGATACCTCGGCGGCCTCCCCGAGCTCCTTGCCCGTCCGCCGCAGCAGCGTCCCGTACAGAGGGCCCGAGGCCCCGCCGACCGTGGAGATCAGGGTCCGGCCGGCCAGTTGGAGCACCGCCCCGGGCGTCCCCGGCTCCTCCGCCTCCAGGGCTTCCCGTACGGCGGTGAACCCGCGCAGCATGTTGGCTCCGTGGTCGGCGTCCCCGATGGGGGAGTCCAGCTCGGTCAGCCGGTCCGCTTCCTGCTCCACCGCCGCCGCGGTGGCTTCCATCCAGCGCCGGAAGAAGTCTGCGTCACGCAACCCGGTTCTCCTCGCCTCGACTTGCCGCATACATCACACACCACACACCACACGCTCATACCCCGCACCCCGTACCCCCCCTCGGGCCCGGCCACCCCGCGGTCAGCGGCCCCAACGCAGGGCTGCGGTCTGCACGGGCGCGTCCCACAGCCGCAGCAGCTCCTCGTCCGCCCGGCACAGCGTCACCGAACACCCGGCCATGTCCAGGGAAGTGACGTAGTTCCCGACCAGCGCCCGTGCCACCGGCACTCCCCGCTCCGCCAGCACCGCGGCCACCTCCGCGTGGAACCCGTACAGCTCCAGCAGTGGTGTCGCCCCCATCCCGTTGACGAGGGCGAGCACCGGCCCGTCGGCCGGCCCCGCCTCCGCCGGCTCCGCCAGTACGGCGTCCACCGCGAGCCGCGCGATCTCCCGCGCCGGCACCATCGGCCGCCGTTCACGGCCGGGCTCGCCGTGGATGCCGATCCCCAACTCCAGCTCCCCCTCCGGGAGGTCGAACGTCGGGCTGCCCTTCGCGGGTGTCGTGCACGCGCTGAGCGCGACCCCGAAGCTCCGCGAGGACCCGGCCACCCGTCGGGCGATCGCCGCGACGCGCTCCAGTGGGGCGCCCTCCTCCGCGGCCGCCCCGGCGATCTTCTCGACGAACAGGGTGGCCCCGGTGCCCCGCCGCTCCGCCGGGCTGCCGGCGACGGCGACGTCGTCGTTCACCAGGACCCGTTCGATCCGCAGGCCCTCCTCCTCGGCGAGCTCGGCGGCCATCTCGAAGTTCAGCACGTCCCCGGTGTAGTTCTTGACGACGAACAGCACTCCCTGCCCGGCGTCCACCGCCGCTGCGGCCCGCAGCATCTGGTCGGGCACCGGCGAGGTGAACACCTCCCCGGGGCAGGCCGCCGACAGCATTCCGTGCCCGACGAACCCGCCGTGCAGCGGCTCGTGCCCCGAGCCCCCGCCGGACACCAGCCCCACCCGGCCCCCCTCGCGCGCATCGCGCCGCAGGACGATCCGCCGCTCCACGTCCACGTCCAGCTCGGGATGGGCGGCCGCCATCCCGCGCAGGGCATCGGCGACGACGGTCTCGGGACTGTTGATCAGCATCCTCATGGCGTCTCCCCGGGTCAGGAGGGGCGGACTCCGCCACTCCGACGGATCCGGAGCGAGCCTATGCGCCCGGCCCGCCCAACGTCACCGAACGGGCACCATGAGTGAGGCCACGTCCTCGCACCGTTCACATCCCGTGATCGAGCGTATGTTCGAGTGACGCGTTACGCTGGCCCCATGCGCACGAACCAGGGCCTCCCCGCGTTCCAGGGCTCCCTCTTCGACCAGGGGGGCGAGATCGGCCTGGGTCCCCTCAGGGGCTTGGAGCGCACCCCGCTCGGGGCCGGGGCGTGGGTCGACCACCTGCCCGGCTGGCTCTCCGGCGCCGACGCCCTCTTCGAGCGGCTCGCGACGAGCGTGCCCTGGCGGGCCGAGCGCCGGCAGATGTACGAGCGGGAGGTGGACGTACCGCGCCTGCTCGCCTTCTATGAGGAGGGCGAGACCCTCCCGGAACCGGTGCTCGACGAGGCCCGTGACGTCCTGACCCGGCACTACGCCGCCGAACTGGGCGAGCCCTTCGCCACCGCCGGGCTGTGCCTCTACCGCGACGGCCGGGACAGCGTCGCCTGGCACGGCGACCGCATAGGCCGCTCCGCCACCGAGGACACCATGGTCGCGATCGTCTCCGTCGGCGACCCCCGCGATCTGGCGTTCCGGCCGCGCGGCGGCGGTCCCACGCTCCTCCGGCTGCCGCTCGGACACGGCGACCTCGTCGTGATGGGCGGCTCCTGCCAGCGGACGATGGAGCACGCCGTTCCCAAGTCCACCCGGGCGGTGGGCCCCCGCATCAGCATCCAGTACCGCCCGCGGGGCGTGCGCTGAGAGGCCACGGAAGTCACGGGCGGCCCGGAAGCCCTGGATCCGGTGGGGGTCGGCCGCCTCAGAAGCCCCACACGTCCGGTTCGGTGATGCCCGCGAAGAGGTGCTCCCAGGCCTCCCCGCCGGCGGTGTCGGTGTCCAGCGCGCCCGGTTGGAGGGCCTGGACCTCGCGTGCGAAGTCGGCGCGCGCGTCCTCGGCGGGGTGCGGGCTCCAGAACGCCCCCGCCAACCGGGCCTGGGTGAACACCTCGCGGCCGACGCCGCCCACGGTGTCGGGCAGGTCCGGCGGAAGGTCGGGGCAGGCCGCCAGGGGGGCGGCGGGGGAGGAGAACAGCGCTTCAAGATCGTCATGAGGCATGGGACATCGTGCCACCGGCTCCTGCCGGCCGGGCCCGCGTGCCCCGGGAGGGCTCAGGCCTCCTTGGCCCCGGCCGGGTCGCCTGCCCGCACCGCCGACGCCGCGGCCTGCAGGGAGCGCAGGGCGAGCAGCAGCACACCGACGTCGTCCAGGTACACCGGGTCCGGGACCAGGTCCACCGGCGAGACCGTGTAGACGACGGCGAGCCAGAACAGCGCCTTGTCGCGCAGCGGAATCCCCGCGTCGAGCAGCAGGCGCCGCGTCCTGAAGACGCGCACGAGCAGCACGGCGGCCGCGGCGGCCAGCCCGAGGGCGAGCACCGCGGCGAGCATCAGCCAGACCGAAGCGTCCATGACCCCTCTATACCCCGTCCTCCCGGCACCGTCCCCTCGGGCCCTCAGCCCTGCGCGCGCAGGCGGTCGCCGACCTCGCCCAGGCCTGCGGCGATCGCGTCGAGCTGCTCGGGGGTGAGGACGTCGATGAGTGCCTCCCGGACCGCGGTCACGTGCCCGGGGGCGGCCTCCTCCAGGCGGGCGAGGCCCGCCTCCGTCAGCACGGCGAATACGCCCCGCACGTCCGAGGGGCAGCTGCGGCGCCGGACCAGTCCGGCCTTCTCCAGCTGGGTGACCTGATAGGTCAGCCCGCTCTTCGAATTGATCAGCCCATTGGCCAGTTCCGTCATCCGCAGCTCCCGGTCGGGGGCCGCGGAGAGCCGCACGAGTATCTCGTACTGCGGGTGCGAGAGCCCGGAATCGTCCTTGAGCTGCTGGTCGAGATGCCGGTTCACCAGGGCCGATGCAGCCAGGAAGGCCCTCCACGCGCGCATCTCGCGATCGTCCAGCCATCTCGTTCCAGCCATGCACCCACCCTACAACGGGTTGTTCCAATTTGAATCAGTGGTCTAGTGTCAACTACGTTCGAATTTGAACTACTCCCTCTCCGCCGAGGGCAGCCGACCGGAAGGACCCCCATGACCAGCCCCTCCGTCACCACGACGAAGCCGCAGGCCGCCGCACCGGCCGCCGCCCCCCTCGCCCTGTCCGCTCCCACCCACGACACCGGCCTCCTGCTGCTGCGCATCGTCCTCGGACTCACCATGGCGGCGCACGGCAGCCAGAAGCTCTTCGGCTGGTTCGGTGGCGGCGGCATCGGGGGCACCGGGAAGTTCTTCACCGCCAGCGGCTACCCCGCCGGTGAGGCCATGGCCGTCGTCGCAGGCCTGACCGAGACCCTCGGCGGCCTCGGCCTCGCCGTCGGCCTGCTCACCCCGCTCGCCGGTGCCGCCGTCGTCGGCACCATGATCAACGCGATCGCCGTGCACGGCACCGGCTCGTTCTTCGCCCAGAACGGAGGAATCGAGTACGAGGTCCTCCTGACCGCCGGCGCCGCCGCCCTCACCCTCACCGGCCCCGGCCGGTACGCCGCCGACCGCATGCTGCCCGTGCTGCGCAGCCACCGCCTGGCCCACGGCGCCCTCGCCCTCGCCCTCGGCGTCGTCCTCGCCGTCCTCACGCTCCTCGTCCGCAAGTAGCGCACCCGGCCCGGCCGACGGGCCGCCGGACCCTCCCGGCGGCCCGCCCCCGCCGCCGCCCCCGCAGCCCGCCCGAGCGCGGCAGCGACGGGTCGCGGCACGGGCGGCCCCGGCTGCGGAGCTGATTGGGCCGCGTCATTCGCGGGAAAAGCGCACGAATGACGCAACGCATCGAGGACTACGCCGTCATCGGCGACCTGATGACCTGCGGGCTCGTCGGCCGCGACGGGTCCGTCGACTGGCTCTGCCTACCGCGCTTCGACTCGGCCGCCTGCTTCGCCGCCCTCCTCGGCGACCGCGAGAACGGCCACTGGCGCATCGCCCCGGCCGATGCCGCCGAGGACGAGCAGTGCACCCGGCGTGCCTACGTCGACGGCACCCTCGTCCTGGAAACCCACTGGGACACCGGGGACGGCGGGTCCGTCAAGGTCGTCGACTTCATGCCGCAGCGCGACGCCGCCCCCGACGTGATGCGCATCGTCGAGGGAGTCTCCGGCCGCGTCACCATGCGCAGCGTCCTGCGCCTGCGCTTCGACTACGGGCACGTCGTGCCCTGGGTCCGCCGCTGCGGCGGCAACGAGCGCGTCGCCGTCGCCGGACCCGACTCCGCCTGGTTGCGCAGCGAACCCCCCGTACCCACCTGGGGCCACGCCAAGAGCACCCGCTCCGAGTTCACCGTCGCCGCGGGCGAACGCGTCGCCTTCGTCCTCACCTGGCACCCCTCGCACCACGCACGCCCCGAGCGCGTCGACCCGTACGAGGCGCTGGAACACACCGTCACCGACTGGCGGGACTGGGCCGACCAGTGCTGCTACGAAGGCCCCTACCGGGAGGCGGTCACCCGCTCCCTCATCACCCTCAAAGCCCTCACCTACGCCCCCACCGGCGGCATCGCCGCGGCCGCCACCACCTCCCTCCCCGAGGAGCTCGGCGGCGTCCGCAACTGGGACTACCGCTACTGCTGGCTGCGCGACTCCACGCTCACCCTCGGCTCCCTGCTCTCCACCGGCTTCCTCGACGAGGCCCGCGCCTGGCGCGAATGGCTGCTGCGCGCCATCGCCGGCGACCCCGCCGGCCTGCAGATCATGTACGGGATCGGCGGCGAGCGGCGGATCCCCGAGGCCGAGCTGCCCTGGCTGCGCGGCTACGCGGGCTCAGCCCCCGTCCGGGTCGGCAACGCGGCCGTCGACCAGCTCCAGCTCGACGTGTACGGGGAGGTCCTCGACAGCCTCCACGTGGCCCGCTCGGCCGGCCTGCCCGCCGAGCGGCACGGCTGGCGGATCCAGCTCGCCCTCCTCGACTTCCTGGAGCAGAACTGGCACCGCCCCGACGAGGGCCTATGGGAAGTGCGCGGCCCCCGCCGCCACTTCGTCCACTCCAAGGTGATGGCGTGGGTCGCCGCAGACCGGGCCGTACGCACCCTGGAGGGCGACCCTTCACAGCAGGGCGACCTGGCGCGCTTCCGGGCCATGCGCGACGCCGTCCACGCCGACGTCTGCGAGAAGGGCTTCGACCCCGAGCGCAACACCTTCACCCAGTACTACGGCTCCCGCGAACTGGACGCGGCCACCCTCCTCATCCCCAGGGTCGGCTTCCTACCGCCCGACGACCCGCGCGTGATCGGCACCGTGGACGCGGTCCGCGCCGAACTCGGCAGCAGCGGCCTGGTCCGCCGCTACAGCACCGAAGGCCCGTCCGTGGACGGGCTGCCCGGGGGCGAGGGCGCCTTCCTCGCCTGCTCGTTCTGGCTCGCCGACGCCCTGCACATGACCGGCCGTGAGGAGGAGGCCCGGGAACTGTTCGAGCGACTGCTGGCCGTCCGCAACGACGTCGGACTGCTCGCCGAGGAGTACGACCCGTCCGCCGACCGCCAGCTCGGCAACTTCCCGCAGGCCTTCAGTCACATCGGCCTCGTGAACACCGCCCTCACCCTCGGCTTCGACGGAGGACGCCCCGCACGACCCCGTCCCCGGTGATCGGCGTACGGCCCCGCGCCCGCCTCACTCCGCCGCTTCCCCGGCGCCGGCCGTACGGGCGGCCAACAGTAGGGCGATGTCGTCCGGCCGCTCGGCGCTGCCCCCCGCCTCGGCCACCAACCGGTCCGCCGTCTCCGCCAGCGGGGACGGCCGGGCCGCCGCCAGCTCCGACCGCAGCCGCTCCACCCCGGTGTCGAAGTCCGTCCCCGGCTTCTCCACCAGCCCGTCCGTGTACAGCGCGAACACCGCCCCCTCCTCAAGCCGGAGCTGCGCCACCGGATACACCGCGTCCGCATCGACCCCCAGCACCACCCCGCCCGGCAGGTCCAGCACCTCGGTCCGCCCGCCGGGATGGCGCAGCAGCGGCTGCGGATGCCCCGCCCGCACCGCCAGCGCACGGCCCGACTCCGGGTCGAGGGCCACGTAGCAGCAGCTCGCGAACTGCCCGGGGTCCAGGTCGATCAGCAGCCGGTTCGTGCCGGCCACCACCTGCTCCGGGGCGTTCCCGCTGAGTGCGAACGCCCGTACCGCGCTGCGCAGCTGGCCCATGGTGGCCGCGGCCGCCACCCCGTGCCCCTGCACGTCCCCGATGACCAGGGCCAGCAGACCCGTACCCGTCTCGATCACGTCGTACCAGTCGCCGCCCACGTCCATCCCGACCGTGCCCGGCAGGTAGCGGCCCACCGTCACCACGTTCTGCCGCACCGGCAGCCGGTGCGGCAGCAGCGCCGACTGCAGCCCCCGCGCCAGCGCCGCCTCCGAGTCGTACCGTTGGGCGCGCTCCAGGGCCTGAGCGATCAGCCCCGCCAGCGCCGTCAGCACCGTACGCTCCTCCGGGCTGAACCCGCGCGGAGCGTCGAAGCCGAGGATGCACGAGCCCACCGGCCGGCCCGAGGCGATCAGCGGCAGGAAGGCGCGCGCCCCGACGTGCGCGTCCAGCGGGATCCCCGGGTACGCGGCCGCCAGGTGCTCCATCGACTCGAAGAACATCGGCCGGCCCGTGGTCAAGGTCTCCACGCCCGGCAGCGGGACGTCGAGCCCCACCCCGTCGAACCGGTCGAGGAAGCCCTGGGGGAAGCCCGTCTCCCACGCCAGGTACAGATGCCGCTCGCTGAGCAGGTAGATCGCCAGCTGGCGGCCGCCGAAAGCGGGCAGGAGCTCCTGCGTCACCACCGCCGACACCTGCCGGGCCGTCACCGCCTCCGTCAGCGCGATCGCCAGTGCCACCGGCCGGTACTGCGCCGGGGCGGCCCGGTCGGCGGCGCTGCCCAGCCCCGACCCGGGCCGGACGGCCGACTCGGGCGCGGACGCGGGCTGCTCGGCCGTGCCGATCACCACGGTCACCCCGTCGGCTGCGGGGTACAGGTCCACCGCCACCCACTCCCCGGACACCTGCCGGCCGCGCCGGGCCGCGAAGCGCACCGGGTCCCCCGACATGAAGACCGCCCGGAAGCGGTCCTCGTACGCGGGGAGCCCGAGCCACGGCACCGCCTCCCACAGCACCCGCCCGCGCAGCTCCGGCCCGCCCAGGCCGAAGCGGGCGGCGGCAGCGTTGACGTGGCGGATCCTGCCGCCGCGGTCCACCGACACCACCGCCTGCGTGAGCCGGTCCAGGGCCTCACGGGCGCCGTGCGCCCGCCCGGGCGCCGGAACCAGCACCGGATCACCGCACCAGGCCACCGGCTCCCCGGCCGCCTCCAGCAGTGCGAGCTGCGCCGCCAGCTCGTCCGCGACCGCCCGGAGCCGCTTCCCCTCGCCGGACCCCACACCGACGCCCGGAGTCGCGGGCCGCAGCACGAACAGCACCCCGAACCGCTCCGGACCGGCGCCCACCGGCTCGTACAGCGACCCGAACGGGAACGGGAACCCGGCCATCAGCTGCGGAAAGCGCCGCATGGCCGACTCCGCGTCCGGCAGATGGACGGACCGGCCGCTGCGGTAGGCCTCCGCCACCGGGAACGGGCGGTTCACGTGCATCCGCCACCACGGCCGGTACAAGGGCCCCGGCAGTCCCGTCAGCACGGCCAGCAACAGCAGCCCCGCCGTCCCCGAGCGCAGGTACACCCCGGCCGCGAACCCGTCGACGGCCTGCACTGCCTCGCCCGCCGCCCGTGCCAGCACCCGGGCCGTGGCGTCGCGGGCGGAGCCGCTGTCCGGTCTCGCCGTCACACAGTCAGCATGCCCCCGGCGCGTGCGGAGCTGCATCCCGGCGACGGGGCCCGCCGGCAGCCCCCCGGGAGGTCAGGCCGCAGCCTGCGCGCCCCCCTCGCTCCGGCCCTCCCCCAGCTGCTCCGGCGTCGGGCGCAGGGCGGACGCGGCGACATGGCCTGCGCGACGAGCACGCAGGCGTACTGCGGGTGGTCGGCAGCGTCGGCTCCTTCTCCGCCTCCCCGTTCATCCTGCGTGAGAGCGACCTCGTCGGCCTGGTCACCACCCAGGCCGGGCCGCTCGCCTCCGCGCTCGGGCTGAAGACCTTCGAGCTGCCGCTCGACCTGCCCGTACTCCCGTTCGACATCGCCTGGCACCCGCGCCACGACGCCGGTCCCGCCCACGCCTGGCTGCGCCGCTGTGCCCGCGAGATCCTCCCCGGCCGCCGGCCGGCCGACCCGGTGCCCGCCCCGGTACCTGAACCGGCCCGTGCCCCGGCACCCGTCCCCGCGGAGCCCGGACGCCGTACGCACTGACCCGAACGCCGACCCGTCCGGGGGAGGGGCCCGCATCCGCGCCGCCGCCCGTCGCGCCCCGGGGCACGATACGCACGCGTCCCGCACGCGTCCCACCCCGCCCGCCCCGGAAGGCAGAACATGCGGTTCCAGTACGACACCATCGGCGAGCGCTTCGTGGAGTCCAAGACCACTGCGGCGTTCTCGGCGGCCGACACCCACACCCTGCTGGGGGCGCTCGACGCGCTCGGCGGGGTGCGCGGACTCGACACCCTCGACCTGGCCTGCGGCTACGGCCACAACACCAGGCTGCTGGCCCGCGGCGGCGCCCGCCGCACCGTCGGTGTCGACATCTCCGAGGAGATGATCCGCCTGGCCCGCACCCACGACACCGCCACCATCGAGTACGTCGTCGCCGACGCCGCCGAACTGCCGCGGATGGGCCCCTTCGACCTCGCCACCGCCGTGCACCTCTTCAACCACGCGCCCGACCGGTACGCCCTGCACGCCATGTTCCGCTCCATCCGCGCCAACCTGCGCGAAGGCGGCCGCCTGCTGGCCATCGTCCTCAACGCGGGCGCGTACCCGCACGTCGACTGGTCGCCCTACGGCGTCCGGATCGTCGAGCGCGTACCGGAAGGCGACGCACCGTTGCTGAAGGCGCAGCTCCTCACCGAGCCCGCGATCGACTTCGAATACCGCGAATGGGCGCACTCCGACTTCGCCGAAGCGGCCGTCGAGGCGGGTTTCAGCACCGTCGCCTGGCAGCCCAACCGCACCCCGCCCGCGGACGCGGCACGCGACGAGGCCTACTGGACCGGCTACCGCGCCTGGCCCATCAGCTCACTGATGACGTGCACGGCCTGATGCTGACGGCCTGCTGCTGTCCACGCCCCGGCACGTGCGGGCCCGACCCGGACAGCCCGGCGCGTCCGCGCGGAGGGTCGACTGCCCGTCCACCGCGCTCGGCGCCGGCCGCCACGCCCCGGGCGGCACGCCCGGGCGCCGACGGTCACTCCTCCGTCGCCGCTGCCCTGATCAGCTCCACGATCCGGTCCCGGGCGGCCCGCCCCTCCGGGACCGGGAGCAGCGGGTACACGTGCGGCAGCCCCGGCTCCTCGTGGAACTCCACCTCCGACCCCACCTCGCGCGCCCGGCGCAGCAGCTCCCGGCTGTCGGGGCTCAGGACGTCCCGGGTGCCCGTGAACACCGTCATCGGCGCGAGGCCCGTGAACGAGCCGCGCAGCGGGCTCACCTGCGGGTCGTCGGCCGCCAGGGTGCCCGCGTACAGCCGGCCCGCCTCCAGCAGGCCCGGCCGCGCCAGCACCGGATCGTCGGCCTCCAGGGCCGGCTGGTCGGGGTGGCTCATGGTGAGGTCCAGCCAGGGAGAGATCAGTACGATCCGGGACGGCTGGGCCCCCGTACGGTCGCGTAGCCGCTGCGCGGCCGCCAGCGCCAGACCGGCCCCCGCGGAATCCCCGATGAGCACCGTGCCGCCGGCCCCGCCGCCCTCGATCAAGCCGCTGAGCAGGTCCGCGGCCACCGGAACCGTCCGATCCGCGGTGCCCCGCGGCGCGAGTATGTACGCCGGTACGACCACCCGGGCCTGCGCCTGCGTCACCAGCGTCCGGATCATCGTCCAGTGAGGCCGGACCAGCTCGTGGATGTACCCGCCGCCGTGCACGTACAGCACCCGGGCGGTCGGCTCCGCCCCGCGCGGCGACACTTCGTACACCGGCCACGCCCCCACGAAGGTGCGCGACACCTCCGCGACGCGCCCCAGCGACCGCGGCGGCAGGTGCGACGCCGGCCGGCGAGCCGACTCGGCCACCCGCGCGTGCACCGCCTCCGCGCTCGCGAACCGTCTTCGCCGCCCCGCCGCGATCAGCGCGACCGACAGCGCCCTGCTGCGCAGACTCGGCACGCTCGGCACCTCCCCGTTCCCTTCCCCGACTGATGGCCCATTGCCCAGGCCACAGCCCTGTACGGAAGGAGCATAGGCGTGAAGCCCGGCTCGTGAAGCTGGGCTGTCGACCCGCTTAAGAAAACCTCGATGGACTGATCACCACGAGGTCGGCAGATTGGGTCTCATCGATACACCGCACCAGCCCCTGTGGCCGCGGTGCCCTCTGTACATGCCTGGAGCCACACCATGAAGGCACTCGTCAAGCACAAAGCCGAACCCGGGCTGTGGCTGATGGACGTACCGGAGCCGGAGTACGGCCCCGGTGACGTGCTGATCAAGGTGCTGCGCACGGGCATCTGCGGCACCGACCTGCACATCCGCTCCTGGGACGGCTGGGCGCAGGGCGCCGTCAAGACCCCGCTCGTCCTCGGCCACGAGTTCGTGGGCGAGGTCGCCGCGGTCGGCGGCGACGTCGACGACATCGAGGTCGGCGCGCTCGTCAGCGGCGAGGGCCACCTCGTCTGCGGCAAGTGCCGCAACTGCCTGGCCGGCCGCCGTCACCTGTGCCGCAGCACGGTCGGGCTCGGCGTCGGGCGCGACGGCGCCTTCGCCGAGTACGTGGTCCTGCCCGCACAGAACGTGTGGGTGCACCGCACCACCGTGGACCTGGACGTCGCGGCGATCTTCGACCCGTTCGGCAACGCGGTCCACACCGCCCTGTCCTTCCCGCTGGTCGGCGAGGACGTGCTGATCACGGGCGCAGGCCCGATCGGCATCATGGCCGCGGCCGTCGCCCGGCACGCCGGCGCGCGCAACGTCGTCATCACCGACGTCAGCCCGGAGCGCCTGGAGATCGCCCGCAAGGCGGGCGCCACCCTCGCGCTCGACGTCTCGAACGCGACGATCGCCGATGCGCAGGCGCAGCTGGGGCTGCGCGAGGGCTTCGACGTCGGCCTGGAGATGTCCGGCCGCCCCGAGGCGATGCGCGACATGATCGACAACATGACGCACGGCGGCAAGATCGCCATGCTCGGCCTGCCCGCGCAGGAGTTCCCGGTCGACTGGGCGAAGATCGTCACTTCGATGATCACGGTCAAGGGCATCTACGGCCGCGAGATGTTCGAGACCTGGTACGCGATGACGGTGTTGCTGGAGGGCGGGCTCGACCTCAGCCCGGTCATCACCGGCCGCTACTCGCACCGCGACTTCGAGGCCGCGTTCGACGAGGCCGCCACGGCCCGCAGCGGCAAGATCATCCTGGACTGGACGGCGTGACCCTTCCCCCTGGAACGGGGGCGTTCCGGGACGGCCTAACCCGTCGTTCCGGGACGGCGTGACCCCCCTTCGTTCCAGGACGGGATAACCGTTCCTTCCCTTCGTAGACCATTCCCCTCCGGCCGGGCCCCGCCCACCCTCCCCCCTCCGCGGGGCCCGGCCCCTTTCTTCGTCTCCCTCCGCCGCGCGAGGAGAAAGAGAGCACCGCAGCATGTTCGAGACCGTCCGCGAAGACCTTCGCGCCACCCTCGACGAGATCCGCTCCGCCGGCCTGCACAAGCCCGAGCGCGTCATCGGCACCCCGCAGAGCGCGGCCGTCGCCGTGACCGCCGGCGGCACCCCCGGCGAGGTCCTCAACTTCTGCGCCAACAACTACCTCGGCCTCGCCGACCACCCCGAGGTCATCGCCGCCGCCAAGGACGCCCTCGACCGCTGGGGCTACGGCATGGCCTCCGTCCGCTTCATCTGCGGAACGCAGGAGGTGCACAAGGAACTGGAGGCCCGCCTGTCCTCCTTCCTCGGCCAGGAGGACACGATCCTCTACTCCTCCTGCTTCGACGCCAACGGCGGCGTCTTCGAGACCCTCCTCGGCGCCGAGGACGCGGTCATCTCCGACGCCCTCAACCACGCCTCGATCATCGACGGCATCCGCCTTTCCAAGGCCCGCCGCTTCCGCTACGCCAACCGCGACATGGCCGAGCTGGAGGCGCGCCTGAAGGAGGCCACCGAGGGCGGCGCCCGCCGCAAGCTGATCGTCACCGACGGCGTCTTCTCCATGGACGGCTACGTCGCCCCCCTGACCGAAATCTGCGACCTCGCCGACCGCTACGACGCCATGGTCATGGTCGACGACTCCCACGCCGTCGGCTTCGTCGGCCCCGGCGGCCGCGGCACCCCCGAGCTCCACGGCGTCATGGACCGCGTCGACGTCATCACCGGCACCCTCGGCAAGGCCCTCGGCGGCGCGTCCGGCGGCTACGTCGCGGCCCGCGCCGAGATCGTCGAGCTGCTGCGCCAGCGCTCGCGCCCGTACCTCTTCTCGAACTCGCTGGCCCCGGTCATCGCGGCCGCCTCCCTCAAGGTCCTCGACCTGCTGGAGTCGGCGGGCGACCTGCGCGAGCGCCTCGCAGCCAACACCGCCCTCTTCCGCACGAAGATGACCGAGGCCGGCTTCGAGATCCTCCCCGGCGACCACGCCATCGCCCCGGTGATGATCGGTGATGCGGCGGAGGCAGGCCGCATGGCGGAGCTGCTCCTGGAGCGCGGGGTGTACGTGATCGGCTTCTCGTACCCGGTCGTGCCGATGGGCCAGGCCCGGATCCGCGTGCAGCTCTCCGCCGCCCACTCCACGGCCGACGTGGAGCGCGCCGTCGCCGCCTTCATCGACGCGCGCGCTGCGCTCGCCGCCGAGTAGGGCCGGCAGCAGGTGCCGGGGAGGCTTCGCCCGTCAGCGGGTGTCGGGGAGGCTTCGCCCGGCAGTACGTGCGGGGCAGGCCTGACAACATGCGCTGACCAGGGCTGACATCATGGAGGGGTGATCGACCCCCGCCGGCTGCGCATCCTGCGAGCCGTGGCGGACCACCGTACGGTGACCGCCGCGGCCGCAGCCCTGTACCTCACCCCCTCCGCCGTCTCCCAGCAGCTCGCGGCGCTGGAGCAGGAGACCGGCCACGCGCTCCTCACCCGCAGCGGGCGGGGCGTCCGGCTGACGGCCGCCGGCGAGATCCTGCTCGTGCACGCCCACGAGGTCCTGGCCCAGCTGGAACGCGCCGAAGCCGAGCTCGCCGCCTACGCGGGAGGCACGGCCGGCGAGGTCACCGTAGCCGCTTTCGCCACGGGCATCGCCGAGGTGCTCGCTCCCGCGATCGCCGGCCTCGCCCGCGAGCACCCCGGGATCCGGTTGCGCGTGCGCGACGCGGAGGGCGACGAGAGCCTGCCCATGCTGCTCGACGGCGAAGCCGACCTCGCCCTGGCCGTGGAGTACCGGGGCGCACCGGGCGCCGACGACGGCCGGCTCTCGGTCGTACCGCTGTACGCCGAACCCTTCGACGCGGTGCTCCCGTCCGGGCATCCGCTGGCCGACCAGCCCGAGGTGGCACTGGCGGACCTCTCGGGCTCGGACTGGGTGGGGCAGTACCCGGGGAACCCGTGCCACGACGTGACCCTGCTCGCCTGTGAGCTGGCGGGGTTCCAGCCGCGCTTCCGGCACTCGTCCGACGATTTCCGGGCCGTGACGGCGCTGGTGGGTGCGGGCGCGGGCGTGGCCCTGGTCCCGCGTTCGGCGCTGCGCGGCATGGACCTCAAGGAGGTCCAGGTCCGCCCCGTCGCGGGCCCGGCGGCGACCCGCCGCGTCTTCGCCGCGACCCGCCGCGGCGCGGAATCCCACCCGCTGATCGCCCCGGTCCTGGCGGCGCTGTCACGCGAGGCGAACCGGCTGCCGGCGCACTAGGTGTATTGCCCAGTGAGGTTGGGGACGCGGCTGGCGGGTGGTTTGCCTGCGAGCGCGGTGTGTCCGCGGTGGTGATTGTAGGAGTGCAGCC